>NZ_JBFAMX010000080.1:0-29149 GCF_040659615.1 Nonomuraea sp. NPDC049784 | reverse complement strand
GGCGGACGTGCTGATCCACTGCGCGGGCCCGTTCACGCACACCGGCAAGCCCGTCGCCACGGCGGCGGCCGAGGGTGGTTGCCACTACGTGGACCACGCCCTGGAGCAGCACCACACGAAGTGGATGTTCGAGGCCATGTCCGAACCCGCCAGGAAGGCGGGCATCGCCATGATCACGGCGATGAGCTTCTACGGCGGGATGGGCGACCTGCTCGCCGGGGCCGTGGCCGGCGGCATGACGGACATCGAACGGGTGATCAGCGCGTACGCGGTGAGCGGCTGGCGGTTGACCGCGGGAGCCAAGAAGACCGCCGAGCTGCTGTTCGCCGACACCCAGCGGATCACCTACGCGGACGGAGCCCAGCACGTCGGCTACGTCGAGCCGCGTAACGCCGTCTTCCCGTTCCCGCCGCCGCTCGGCCCGCGCACGATGATCGCCCCCGTCCCGTTCTCCGAGGTCGTCACCGTCCCCAGGCATGTGCCGGCGAAGACGGTGGAGGCACAGCTCACGGCGCACACGTTCGAGGAGCCGGAGGCGTTCACCAGCGAGGACGTGGACGCCGCCACCCGGGCCGGCTCCAGCTTCACGGTCGCCGTCCAGGTGATCACTGAGAAGGGCGGCCGCGCAGGGCAGGTCAGAGGTCAGGACCTGTGGCGCCTGAGCGCGCTGGCCTCGGTGGAGGCCGCCGTCAGGCTGGCGGAGAACCCCGGTAGCCCGGGCGTGTACGGCCCGGCCGAGGCGTTCCCCGCCGAGCCGTTCCTGCGCGATCTGGAGCGGCTCGGCCTGTTCACACTGACCCTGCCGGAAGAGGAGGAGCGATGATCCTTGTCACTGGAGCGGCGGGCGGGCCCCAGGGTTCGACCGGGCGGCACGTCACGAACCTGCTGCTGGAGCGCGGCGAGGCCGTGCGCGCGTTCGTGCACTCCGACGACCACCGCGCCGAGGAGCTGCGCAAGCTCGGGGCCGAGGTGGTGGTCGGCGACCTGCGGGAGATCGCGTCGGTGCGGCCCGCCATGCGCGGGATCAGGAGGGCGTTCTTCACGTATCCGGTGACGGCGGGGCTGCTCGACGCCACCGGCGCGTTCGCCGCGGCGGCCAAGGAGGAGGGCGTGGAGCGCGTCGTCGAGGTGTCGCAGCTCGACGCGTCCCCCGAGGCGGGGACACCGCGGATGCGCCGGCACTGGGTGGCGGAGCAGGTCTTCGACTGGGCCGGGGTGGGCGCGGTGCACCTGCGGGCCGGGGTGTTCTTCGAGAACCTCGCCGTCGCCGCCGCGGGCGGCACGCTGGCGCTCCCGCTGGGGTCGCCGGACACGTTGGTCCCGCTGGTCGCGGGCGAGGACGTGGCGAGGGTCGCGGCCGGGCTCCTGCTGGACCCGGGGCCGGCGGAGCCGGTGTGCCTGGTGAACGGGCAGATGGCGACGATCGGAGAGGCGGCGGGCGCGCTCGGGGTCCCGTACGTGGATCTGCCGCCGGAGGAGTGGGAGGCGCGGGCGCATGGTGTCTACGGCGACCCGTACGCGGTCGAGCACCTGACGCACCTGTGGGCGATCTTCCGCTTCATCGGCTCCGGCGACCACCCGCTCTTCCGGGTCACCGAGAGCATCCAGCGCTACGGCGGCCGGCCGCCCATGACGTTGCGGGAGTTCACCCGATAACGGGGCAACCCCCGGCCGGAGTCCGGCCGGGGGTTGCTGTCGGACGCGGATCAGCCGGTGAAGCCGACCGCCGTGTAGTCCAGGGTCTTGTAGCCGCGCGCGCCCCAGTTGGCGAGCGTCTTCTTGGTCGCCTGGATGTCGGGCCGCTGGTACAGCGGGATGGTGTGCACCATGTCCCAGACCAGCTTGTCGGCGGCGTTGGCCTTCTCGATGGCCTTGGCCGGGTCCATCTCGCCGATCGCCGCGTCGATGGCGGCGTCCACGGCCGGGTCGCTGGCCTTCGGGAAGTTGCTCTCCGAGTCGGTGTAGTAGATCTGCTTCAGGCTGCCGATGGGCAGCGGGTTGCCGATCCACGAGAACGGCACCAGGTCGAAGTCGCCCTTGATGATGTAGTCGGTGAAGAACTTGTCAAGCGGGACGGGCTTGATGTTGACCTTGATCCCGGCCTCCTTGAGCATGGCCTGGACGAGCTCACCCTCCGTCTGCGAGACCGGCGTGGCCGTGGGGATGACGAAGCTCAGGTCGAACTCCTTGCCGTCCTTCTTGCGGTACTCGCCCTCCTGCTTCCAGCCGGCCGCGTCCAGCAGCTGCTTGGCCTTCTCCAGGTTGTACTTGCCGAGGTCGCCGGAGTTGTCGACGTAGCCCTTCTGGTTGTTCATGAAGACGTGGTTGCCGAGCGTCTGGATCGGCCAGTCCATGTCCTTCAGGTCCGACTGGGTGATCACGTCACGGTTGATCGCGTACGAGACCGCGTGCCGGATGTTCTTGTCCTTCAGGAACTCGCTCTGGTTGTTGACGGTGAGGTGCCGCCAGTTCGGGCTGAGCGCCTTACGGATGTCCACGTTCGGGACATCCTTGGCCCGCTTCAGCTCGGCCGGGGCGCCGGAGGGGATTTCCACGGCGTCGAGCTCGCCATTGGCGAAGGCGTTCACCTGCGCTTCGGGCGAGTCAATCGCACGGAAGATGATCTTGTCGAGCTTGGGCTTCTGGCCCCACCACTTGTCGTCACGCACGAGCGTGAGCGTCTTGGTGCCCTCGTCGATCTTCTCCACCTTGAAGGGGCCCGAGGTGACCGGGATCTTCTGCAGATAGTCCTTCTCGTACGCCTCGGGCGTCTCCAAGTGCTTGGCCGGGTAGAGGTGCGAGGTGCCGCGGGTGAACAGGCCCTGCCACTCCGGGTACGGCTTGGCGAAGGTCACGACCGCGACCTTGTCCGAGGCGCCCTTCTCCACAGACTCGATCTTGTCCCAGCCGTCCGTGGAGGCCGGCTTGAACTTCTTGTCCTTGCCGTTGTTGGACTTCCACTGGGCCTGGAGGTCCTTGTACGTGATCGGCGTGCCATCCGACCACACGGCCTTGTCGTTGAGCGTGTAGGTGACGACCTGCTTGCCCGACGACATGTCCATCTTCACGTCGGTCGCGTAGTCCTTGTTGGCCGTGTACTGAGCGCTCTCGTCGGACACCATCAGCTGCGGCATGAACACGTCGAGCATGTCCGCGGTGTCGGCCTGGTTGCCGTCGACGTGGTTACCGTTCCACTGGCTCGGCCACTGCCCGACCGCGAGCGTCAGCGTGCCGCCGTCCTTCACCTGGTCGTAGGCGACCGGGTTGATGGTCATGGCGGGGGTTTCCAACATCTGCTTCTGAGCCTGCTGCGACTGCTCGGCGCTCGGCTTCTTGGCTTCGCCGCCACCTCCGCCGCAGGCCGCGACGGCCAGGGCCAGGACCGCGAGCCCCGCGGCCGCCCGGTAACGAACCTTCACTTTTCCTCCTGATCGTCCGAGGCCGTGATGACCTCGATCTCCTCCGCGTAGTGGCAGGCGGCGCCGTGGTCCACGGCGTTCGCCAGCCGAGCAACCGAGGGCTCTTCGTCCACACACCGCCGCCGCTCCGCCTCGCTGAGCGCGGCGAACTTGGGGCAGCGGGTGCGGAACCGGCATCCCGAGGGTGGGTCTGCCGGGCTGGGCAGGTCGCCTTCGAGCAGGATCCGCACGCGAGTGCGTTCCATCTCGGGGTCCGGCAGCGGGATCGCCGACAGCAGCGCCTGCGTGTAGGGGTGGGCTGGATGGTCGTAGACGTTCTCGACCGTCCCGATCTCGGCGATCCTGCCGAGGTACATGACGGCCACGCGGTCGGCCAGATGCCTGACCACGGCCAGGTCGTGGGCCACGAACAGGTACGACAGCCCCAGCCTGTTCTTCAGCTCCTCCAGCAGGTTGATCACACCGGCCTGGATGGAGACGTCGAGTGCCGAGACCGGCTCGTCCAGCACCAGCAGCTTCGGCTCCAGCGCGAGCGCGCGGGCGATGCCGATGCGCTGGCGCTGGCCGCCGGAGAACTGGTTCGGATAGCGCTCGGCGTGCTCAGGGGAGAGCCCGACGAGCTGGAGCAGCTCCGCGACCTTCTCGGCCACGTCCTTCTTGCCGTGCGCGCGCAGCGGCTCGGCGATGATGTCACCGACCGGCATGCGCGGGTCGAGCGCGGCCATCGGGTCCTGGAAGACGATCTGCAGGTCGCGGCGGAGGCCCCTGCGCGCCGCGCCGTCCAGCTTGGCGCTGTCCTTGCCGAGCACCACGACCCGCCCGCCCTGCGGCGGCTGGAGCTGCATGATCTGCTGCAGCGTGGTGGTCTTGCCGCAGCCGGACTCGCCCACCAGCGCCAGCGTCTCGCCCTCGGCGATGTCGAAGCTGATGCCGTCGACCGCGAACACGGTGCCGACGCGGCGCTTGAAGACCGCGCCCTTCATCAGCGGGTAGTGCCTGATCATGTCGTCGAGCTCGAGCACCGTGGCGCGCTCGGCGCGCGGCACGCGTACCACGTCGCTCGGCGGGATGACCGGCACGGGGAACACGTCGGCCCCGGTCAGGCCCTTGTGCTCGATCTCGTGCGAGCGGATGCACGCCACGTGGCGACCGCCGCCGAAGGAGGTCAGCGGCGGCTCCTCGTCGTCGCACATGTCCACCTTCATCGGGCAGCGCGGCGCGAACGGGCAGCCCGGCGGCAGCGACGACGGGGAGGGCGGGTTGCCCTCGATGGGCACGAGCGGCCCTTCCTCGCCGTCGACCCTGGGGATCGAGGCGAGCAGCCCCATCGTGTACGGCATGCGCGGCCGGTAGTAGATGTCGTCCACCGGCCCCTGCTCGACCGGCCGGCCCGCGTACATGACCAGCACCCGGTCGGCCATGCCGGCGATGACGCCCAGGTCGTGGGTGATCATCACGATGCCGGCGCCCGTCTCCTGCTGGGCGGTCTTGAGCACCTCCAGCACCTGCGCCTGGATGGTCACGTCGAGCGCGGTCGTCGGCTCGTCACAGATCAGCAGGTCGGGGTCGTTGGCGATGGCCATGGCGATCATCGCGCGCTGCCGCATGCCGCCGGAGAACTCGTGCGGGAACGCCTTGGCCCGCAGGTCCGGCTTCGGGATCCCGACCAGGTCGAGCAGTTCGACGGCCCGCTTGGCGGCCTTGTCCTTGCCCATCTTCTGGTGGATGCGGATGGCCTCGGCGATCTGGTCGCCGATCGTGTAGACGGGCGTGAACGCCGACAGCGGATCCTGGAAGATCATGCTGATCGTCTTGCCGCGGACCTTGATCTGCTCGTCCTCGTCCATGCCGAGCAGCTCACGGCCGTGCAGCTTGACCGAGCCGCTCACCACGGCGTTCTGCGGCAGCAGGCCCATGACGGCCAGCGAGGTCACCGACTTGCCGGAGCCGGACTCGCCCACGATGCCGAGCACCTCACCGGCCTCGACCTCGTAGCTGACGCCGCGCACGGCCTCGATGCCGCCGGGGAAGGTGACGGTGAGGTCCCTGACCTCCAAGATGCTCACGAGTTGCTCCCCGGGTCGAGTGCGTCACGCAGGCCGTCGCCGATCAGGTTCACGCTGAGCACGAGGAGCACCAGCAGGCCCGCAGGGAAGGCGAACAGCCAGGGGTAGCCGGTGGCGTTCCCGGAGCCGGACGCGATCAGCGTGCCGAGCGAGACGTCCGGCGGCTGGATGCCGAAGCCGAAGAAGGACAGCGCCGCCTCGCCGATGATCGCGCCGGAGACGTTGACCGTCGCGTCGATGATCAGCAAGGAGGACATGTTGGGCACGATGTGCCGGAAGATGATCTTCCAGCGCGGGATGCCCATGTAGACGGCGGCCTGGACGTACTCGCGCTCACGCAGCGAGATCGTCATGCTGCGCACCACTCTGGAGGTGATCATCCAGGAGAAGGCCGCCAGCAGCACCACGAACCAGAGCCAGGAGGAGCCGGCCTTGAGCCGCGGCGAGATGATCGCGATGATGAGGAAGCTGGGCAGGACCAGTAGCAGATCCACGCCCCACATGAGCACCCTGTCCACCCAGCCGCCGAAATATCCGGCGAACGCGCCCACGACCGCCGCCAGGCCGGTCGAGATGAGCGCGACCAGGAGGCCGATGACGATCGACTTCTGCATGCCGCGCAGCGTGATCGCGTACATGTCCTGGCCGATCGAGGTGGTGCCCCACCAGTGGTCGGCGTCGGGAGGCGACAGGAAGGCCAGGAAGTCCTTGTCCGTCCAGTCGTAGGAGCCGAAGTAGGGGCCGAGGTAGGCCAGCGCCACCAGCAGGATCAGGGCGGCGAAGCCGTAGCGTGCCTGATTGTTCCGGATCAGGCGCCTGAGGACGACTTTCGAGCGCATGTCAGCTCACCCGGACCCGAGGATCGAGGGCCGCCACCAGCACGTCGGACAGGAAGGCGGCGAACAGGACACAGACGGCGGTGAAGAAGGTCACCGCGGCGACGGAGTTGACGTCGCTCGCGTTGATCGAGTCGACCAGCCAGGCGCCCATGCCGTGCCAGGCGAAGATCTTCTCAGTGAAGGTGGCTCCCGTGAACAGCGTCCCGAACGCGAAGGCGAAGTAAGTGGCGACGGGGATCAGCGCGGTGCGCAGCGCGTGCTTGGTGAGCGCCGTCCTGCGCCGCAGCCCCTTGGCCATCGCGGTGCGGACGAAGTCCTGGTTCAGCACGTCGAGCATCATGTTGCGCTGGATCCGGCTGTAGAAGGCGACCAGGCCGAGACTGAGCGAGATGGTCGGCAGGATCAGGTGGTTCAGCCGGTTGACGAACTGGTCCCAACCCGACAGCCGGGGGTTGTACTCGCCGGTGTACTCGATCAGCGTGAACCCGAGCCCCCTGTTCAGGTTGTACGTGGCGATCGCCAGCAGGGTCGCGAGGACGAGAACCGGCACCGCCATGATCACGAACGAGCCGACACCTATTAACCGGTCGCTGAGCTTGTACTGCTTCACCGCGGACCACGCGCCCATGGCCACGCCGATGACGAAGCCCACGATCGTGCCGATGAGCATCAGCCGAAGGCTGACCATGATCCGGCGGCCCATCTCATCGTTGACCGAGCCACCGTTCCAGGTCTTGCCGAAGTCGCCGGTGATGACGCCCTTCGCCCAGGTGCCGTAGCGCACGAGGACCGGGACCTTGTCGTTCAGGTTGTAGGCGTCGAGGGTTCGGTCGATGACCTCCTCGGCGATCGGAGGCTGGCGCCCCTGGTATGCCGATCGCGGGTTCATAGTGCTGGCAGCGAGCATGTACGCCAGACTTGCCGCGATCACGACCAAGACCACATTTATAACCAACCTGCGGAGCAGGTACCTGCCCATTACTCTCCGTTCGCGCTGACCGGGGACACGTGCTTCCATCCGGAGAGGTGTCCCCGCAACGAAAACCCACCTCGTACCGCATAAATCGCTAGCAGCTCAAGATGGCGATCAACGCGCAGAATATAAGCAAAAATGTAACAGTCAGAAACCGTTCGACATAACGGTCAGGTCACTCGCAATAGCCTCACAGGGTCGGTCGGCCGCCTTACCAGACCCGCCCTGACCTGCGGAAACACCCCTCATTTAGAGGTCATTTACGGCGCCCGCCGGGGGTCTAGTGTCACAGAATCCGGACATAATTTCATGGTCACGGAAAGTGATCCGCTTCACGTTGATCTGATCGTCAAGTGAGTTCGGACAGTACCCTGGTCACGGCCTCGTAGGAGTCCCGCACGCCGTCGGCGTTGCCCAGGCGGTGGCGCTCCAGCCGGATCGCCCCAAGGTGGCGCACCTCATAGACCAGGGAACGCCAGGTCGCGGCCGGGCCGCGGTCCAGCTCGCCGTACCCGTCCCAGAACGCCACGCGCTCGTCCTGCCTCTTCGAGGCCATGTGCATGCTCCAGTCGGCGGCCGGGTCGCCCCACAGGGTCCGGTCCAGGTCGAGCACACCGGTGATCGTCGGCTCGGGGGGCCCGGCGGCGATCATGGTGTTGACCGTCCACAGATCGCCGGCGAGCAGGCGGGGCTCGGTGATCTCGTCGAGCACCGACCGGTGCTCTTCCGCCAGTGCGCCGGCCTTGCGGATGTCGGCCGCGTCCAGCCCTGCGCGGTCGAGGTCGGCCGCGATGTCCTCCAGCGAGGCGATCACGGCCTGGCTCCAGGTGGCGTGCCCGCCACCCGCCACCGGCCCGAACGCCCGGCCGCGCACCTGATGGATCTTTCCGGTTATCTCTCCGATCTGGCGGAAGAACGACACCCAGGCCGGTCGCGGGTAGTCCGGCAGCCCTTCCGGCGCCGGGAGTCCGTCGAGCAGGGTCTGCACGAGGTAGTCGCGGCCGATCAGCTCGTGCGACCAGTCGGCCGCGATGACCCGCGGCATCAGCGGGGCGATGGCGGCGAGGTACGGCAAGGTGGCGTACTCGTTGCGCATCAGCTCCCGCTCGGAGCCGAACTGCGCGCCGGGCTCCGGCGCGAACCGCACGACCACGGGGCGCGCCTCACCTTCGACGGTGACGCGATAGGTGCTGTTGTACGCCCCCAGCCCCAGCTCGACGGCGGACCGGGCGTCCCGGCCGAAGACGCGGCGGCACACGGCCTGGATGTGGTCGCGGGTCACCGGCCGCTGGAACGCGTCGGCGGCCCGCTCGATCGGCTCGAAGTGCATCCGAGCATCCTCCTACACCCGGCGGGGCTCTCGTGCGCAGCGCCAGTCCCCGCGTGCGAAGAAGGCCACTACGGCATCCACTTGCCTCCCGCGACATCGATCGTGAGCCCGGTGAGCCACGAGGACGCGTCGGAGGCGAGGAAGGCCGTCACGTTCGCCACGTCGAGTGGCGTGCCCAGCCGCCCGAGCGGGTGCTCGGCCAGCAGGCGCTCCTTGAACTCCCACGGCATCCGCTCCTCGAGCCGCTCCGTCATGATCGTCGACGGGGCGACCGCGTTGACCCGGATGCCGGTGGGCCCGAGTTCGTGCGCCAGCTGCTTGGTCAGCGCGATGACGCCGGCCTTGGCCGCCGTGTACGCCACCGAGGCGGCGGTCGGAGTACGGGCCGCCAGCGACGACATCGTGATGATGGACCCGCTCCGCCGCTCTCTCATGCGGGGCAGGAAGCTCGCGATGGTGAGGAACGCCGAGGTGAGATTGGCGTTCACGGTGGCGTGCCAGTCCTCCTCGCTCATCTGGTCGATGGGCCGCGGCATCCCGGTCCCCCCACCCGCGAAGACCGCCAGCACGTCCACGGGTCCGAGCCGCCGCTCGACCTCCTCACGCATCGCCGCGACGGCGGCGGAGTCGGTGGTGTCGGCGGCCACGCCGATCGCCTCGCCGCCGATCTCCTTCACGGCCGCCTCGACGGCCACCGGGTCGCGCCCGTTGACCACGACCCGCATCCCCTGCGCGGCCAGCACCCGAGCGGTCTCTCGCCCGATTCCCCCGGAGCCGCCGGTAACCAGCGCCACCTTGCCCCGCAGGTCTGGATACATCATGACTTCCACTCCCTCCGCGAATCGCGGCCGTCTCGTGGAGTCCACGTTGCCCTGTGCGAGGCGTTGAGGGCGTCAGGCGCGAGGGGCGTTTCGGACTGCGCCCGCGGAAGTGCGTCAAGGGCACGGGCCGTACTCCGTGGGCCGTACTCGTGGGTATGTCAGGGCGGCGGCGCGCAGCACGTAGTCGTCACAGCACCGGTGTGACGTCGGTGTGGACGAAGTCGTCGCCCTTGAAGAGCAGTGGCTCACGACAGTCTCTTGCCAGTGCGTAGGAGAAGCAGTCGCCGAAATTCAGCCCGGGCTTGTGACCGCTCCCCTTGCCGTAGTCCCAGTAGGCGCGGCGGGCGATGCGTGCCTGCTGCAATGTGACAGGCATGATTTCGACCTTCATCCTGCTCAGGAAATCGTCCAGGAGCCGGGAAGCGGCCGCCTTCGGCGTGCGACGGCGAGGAAGTAGTCGTCGCCGCCCACCTGGCCGCCCTTCAGCGCCACTTCGAGCCCGTCGTATGCGGGATCGTCCGAGGTCAGCACGCATACCGGGGCGCCAGGGGCCAGCGAGGCGACCACGTCCAGCGAGCGCGCGCCGAGGGCGGCCACGACCTGGCCTGAGGTGTCGCCGCCCGCTACCACCAGGCGCCGGACCAGCCCTGCTCGGACGGTCGCTGAGGCGATCCGGCCGAGGAGGTCGCCGATGACCGCGGGGTCTCGGGCCGGGCCGCGTGTCGACTGGACGATCGTGTGCCGGCCCTCGCCCAGGCTCTCCGCCACCTGGGCGAACAGGTCCGCGAAGGAGCCCCAGCCCGCTTCGGCGGCTACCTCCACGACCCCGTCGCGGGTCGCGACTCCGCCGGGGGTGCCGCGTCGAAGGCCGTCCGAGGCGTCCAGCACCCGCCACCCCGCCCGCTCGGCCGTGTCGATCTGGCGGGCGGTGATCGGGGAGCGGCTGCCCGACAGGACCAGCACCGGCGCGGCCGGTCCCAGCGGCCCGGGCGACCGGCGCCGCGCCACGCCATCGGGCCACGTCCCCAGTCCCCCTCCGCGCCCCACCGCGTCGCTGGGCCGCACGTCCGTTCCCCCGCCCCGCTCAGTGCGAGCCGAGGCGAGGGCGTAGCTCAGGCCGCCGGAGCCGACGCAGTATAGCGGGGCGCGGCTGGCGGCGTCGGCGAGCAGGAGGCGGCCGAGCGCCCGGACGTGGTCCTCGGTCAGCGCGTCCGCCACGAACGCCGCCTCCCCGCCCAGAGCCCGGTACGCCTCCTCCGCCGACGACAGCCCCGACGACGGCGACGGGAAAGGCGACGCGGGCAGCCAGCCCACGCGCCCCGCGCCCTGCTCGGCCAGCCGAAGCCGGAGGTCGGCCTCCGACGCGGGCGTGACCGGGTGGTCGCGCATCGGCGGGTAGCGGTCGAGCCGGAGGACCTCGTCGCCCGCCCGTACGAAGTGGTTGGCGAACCACGTGTGGCGCCCCAGCTCGGGCTGGGCGGCGAGCACCGGCACCGGGCCCCGTGCCAGGCCCTCACGGTGGAGGGCCGCGATGACCGCGCCGATGCTCCCGTGCGCAGGAGAAGAGTCGAACGTCGAGCAGACCTTGTACTGGATGACCAGCGGCTTCAGCGCCGCCAGTGCCTTGAGCGCGGGCAGCACCACCGACACCGGGTCCGCGGACGCCCGGGCGGTGGTGGCGATGCCGATGACGTCGTCCGCGTCGTGCAGGCGGGCCACGTCGGCTACCAGGGAGCCGGTCAGCCCGAACCGCCTGAACTGCCACAACGCGTCGGTCGCCCCCGTGAAGTCGTCCGCGACGAAGGCGAACAGCGTCACGGCCGCACCGCCCCGCGCCGAACCCGTCGCAGCCGTGGGCGAGCCCGCACCACAACCGCGCCACCACACCGCCGCCCGCGAGCCCCGTTCGGCGTCACTTCCGGATCACCCCGCCGAAGTGCTTCAGCGCCGCCCGTAGCTCCGGCTCGTCCACCTCGTCCAACGGGACGCCCGCCTCGGAGGCCGCCCACGCCTGCCGGATGCTCGCGATCCCCGCCGCCGGCCCGTCCGGGTGGCCGAGCACCCCACCCCCGGCCAGCACCAGCAGGTCGGTGGTCCCCGTGCATTCCAGGGTGACGGGAGCGGTGCCGGCCCACTGGGCGGACGACAGGACGGGAAGGCAGGGGAAGCCGCCGAGCAGCGGCTCGCGAACCGCCGCGACCGCTGCGGTCACCTCGTCGTCCGTGACGTAGAACTTGCTGTGGAACCCGCCGCAGTGCAGGTGGTCGACGCCGGTCAGGCGGGCCAGCTTCTGGTACGCGAGATGCCCGATCCCGAGCCCCGGATGCCGGGCCAGCGCCCCGATGCCGGTGACGTGCGCGTGGATCGGCACCCTGGAGTGCCGGCGCAGCATGGCGACGGCCGGGAAGCCGACGACGTTCAGGTTGACCATCACGCAGGTGCCGCCGGCCGCCACCACCATGTCGTGGTTGCGCAGCATGCGGTCGGGCTCGTCGCTGATGTTGAACGCGTACATCGGCCGTCGCCCGGTCCGCCGCTCCACCTCGTCGAGGGCGGCCGTGACCGCACGTATCCGCTGAGGGAGCCGGGCGGGCGGGCAGTCGGCGTTCACCTCGTCGTCCTTGATGAAGTCGACCCCGGCCAGGCCCAGTTCGCGTACGAGGTCCACGTAGTCGGCGGGGCGCAGCCCGACGTTGGGCTTGACGATGGTCCCGATCAGCACCCCTGAGGGGCGTCCCACCAGCTGCCGGGTGCCCGAGACGGCGAACCGCGCCGGCAGGTACGAGGAGCCGAAGGCCGCGGGCAGCTCCAGGTCGACCAGCTTGAGCCCGGCCAGCTCGCGCAGCTCGTAGAGGTTGCCCGCGACCACGGGCAGCAGGTTCGTGAGCGAGGGTCCCGTGTTCTCCAGCGGGAAGCCGATCTTGACCAGGCCCGCCGTCAAGGGCCCGTCCCCGATCGCCCCCGGCAGGGGTTCGGAAGCGGGAGGGATCTCCGTGATGGACAGCACCACGGCGCTGTGGCGGGCGCGCAGTTCGTCGGTCTCGCCGCGCACGCTGACGAAGGTGCCGGTGCTCTGCTCCCCCGCGATCGCGCTCACGGCCTGCTCCAGCGGCAGGCGCGTGAGCACGCGGTACGTGGCGACGGTCAGCTCGCTCACCGCGCGCCTCCCGTGGCCGAGGACACCATCTGCCCGCTCACAGCGCGGCCGCCAGGTGCTCCATGGCGAGTGGTGGGCTGGCCAGGATCGGGACCGGGGCCTCGACCGTTCCGGCCACGCGGGCCATCGACGCCTGGGCCAGCACGATCACGTCCACCTCGCCACCCAGCGAGACCAGCGCCTCGGCCACCCGCACGTCGTGCGTGGCGGCGTCCCCGCCCATCAGGGCCTCGAAGGCGCCCTCGCACACCCTGGCCGTCAGCAGGACATCTCGGTGAGAAGCGGCCGCGCGGCGACGTACCAGGTCGGCGGTGGGTTCGAGGGTGGTGGACAGGGTGGCGAGCACGCCGATCCTGCGGCCGAGCGCGACGGCGCGGTCGGCCATCGGGCGGTCCACCCGCGTCACCGGCACGCCGGTCAGCGGCTCGGCGGCCTCGACGGCGGCGCCGATCGAGGAGCAGGTCACCAGGATGTGGTCGGCCCCGGCCGCCTCCGCGGAGCCGATGTGGCCGGCGACGCGCCGGGCGGTCTGCGGGGTGAGGTGGCCGGCGGCGATGGTGTTCTTGATCAGGCTGTCGTCGACGATGTTGAACGTCTCGACTCCCGGCAGGTGCTCGGCGCACAGCTTGGCGAACACGTCGACCAGGGTCGCGGAGGTGTGGATCAGTCCTAGCCTCTTGGTCATGAGCCCCACTTCATCGGATGAAATCTCAGCTTCATCGGATGAAATGCTATGAAAAATCTGGCGCTGGCGGTAGCGTCCAGGGCGTGGCAATCGATCCCAAGCGGGACAGGCACGTTCAGGTCGTCCAGGCCCTCGGCGCCCGCATCGTCACCGGCGAGCTCGCCCCCGGCACGTCCATCCCCATCGAGGAGGACCTCGTCGGCGAGCTGGGCATCGGCCGCTCCGCCGTACGCGAGGGCGTGAAGGTCCTGGCCGGCAAGGGCCTGCTGGAGACCAGGCGAAGCGCGGGCACCAGGGTGCGCCCGCGCGAGTCCTGGAACCTGCTCGACCCCGACGTCCTGAGCTGGCGGTTCGAGCCCGAGCCGCGCCCCGGAGACATCCAGATGCTCGCGGACCTGCGCGTCGCCCTGGAGCCCGGCGCGGCCAGGGTGGCGGCCGAACGGGCCGACGCGACCGCGGTCCAGCGCATCGACGAGGCCCTGGCCGCCCTGTACGCCACGGCCGACGACCCCGAGCCGTTCATCGAGGCCGACCTGGCCTTCCACAAGGCCGTGTTCGCCGCGGCGGACAACGACCTGCTGCTCTACATCTACGACATGATCAGCATCGCCCTGCGGTCCGTACGGCAGGTGCACACCCGTTCAGTCGCGCACAACAAGGAAACGCTGCCCGGCCACGAACGCGTGGCGCTGGCCATCAGGCGCCACCACCACCGCAAGGCCGAGGAGGCCATGCGCGAGGTGGTCGAGGTCGCCCGCGCCGATGCCGAGCAGCATGTACGCCTCTGCTGCTAGAACCACCTCCGCAAGAAAGAGCCAACCCTTGGACGTCCTCATCGACGTGGACGGCCCCGTGGCCGTCGTCACCCTCAACAGACCCGCCAAGCTCAACGCGATCACCCCCGACATGGCCGCCGCGCTGCGTGCCTGCCTGAGCCGGGTGGACGCCGACCCCGCCATCCGGGTGGCGGTGCTCACGGGCGCGGGCGAGCGCTCGTTCTGCGTGGGCAGCGACATCCGGGAGCTGGACGAGTACGCCACGCCGTGGGAGTTCCGCAACCGCGGCGACTACGGCGACGCGGTCCGCGCCCTGCGCAAGCCGATCATCGCGGCCGTCAACGGCTACGCCTACGGCGGTGGCCTGGAGCTGGCCATGGCCTGCGACATCCGGCTGGCGGCCGACACGGCGACGTTCGCCGCGCCGGAGATCAAGCTGGGCTGGATCGGCGGCAGCGGCCAGTCCGCGCTGCTGGCCCACTCCGTCGGCCCCGGCAACGCGGCCACGATGCTGCTCACCGGCGACCCGGTCAACGCCGCCCGCGCCCAGGCCTGGGGGCTGGTCACCGACGTGTTCCCGCACGACAAGCTGATGCCGGCGGCGCTCGAACTGGCCGGGACGATCGCCAAGCGGCCGCCGATCGCCGCGCAGACCGCCAAGGCCAACCTCAAGGCTGCCTACTCGATGCCGCTCGACCAGGCCATCCGGTACGAGCGCGACCTGCAGACCGTCTGCTTCGCCACGGAGGACGCCGCAGAGGGCAGGGCCGCCTTCGCCGAGCGCCGCGAGCCCGTCTTCGAGGGGCGCTGATGGGCGTCCTGGACGGCTACCGCGTGGTCGACCTGTCCATCGCGATGGCGGGCCCGCTGGCCGCGATGCGGCTGGGCGACCTGGGCGCGGACGTGGTCAAGGTGGAGCCGGTGACCGGCGAGTGGCAGCGGCACGCGCCCGCAGGAGGGGCGAAGGGCAACGAGGTCAACGCCTCATTCCTGTCGCTCAACCGCAACAAGCGCAGCCTCGCCGTCAACCTCAAGTCCGACGAGGGCCGCGCCATCGTGCACAAACTCGCCACGACGGCCGACGTGTTCCTGCAGAACTACCGTCCCGGCGTGGCCGAGCGCCTCGGCATGGACTACGGCACGATCAGCGGCATCAACCCCCGCATCGTGTACGTCTCCATGTCCGGGTACGGGGAGACGGGCCCGTACATGTCGAGGCCGGGCCAGGACCTGCTGCTGCAGGCCATGAGCGGCGCCATGCTGAGCACGGGCCGCGAGGGCGACCCGCCCGCGCCCGCGGGGACGTACGCCATCGACGCCATCACCGCCTACAGCGCATTCGAGGGCGCGCTGGCCGCGCTGCTGCACCGCGAGCGCACCGGCGAGGGCCAGCGGGTGAGCGTCAACATGCTGGACGCGGCCATCGCCGTGCAGATGCAGGAGCTGTCGATCTTCACGGTCGGCGGGGTTCCGCAGCGGCGCGGGCAGGAGCCGCACGGCCACACCTACATCCGCGCGCCGTACGGGGTGTTCGCCACCAAGGACGGCTACCTCGCGCTCGGTATGCCCAGGCTGGACGCGCTGGCCGTGGCGCTGGACCTGCCGGAGCTGGCCGGCATGGACGGCGACGCCGACGGCCACACCAGGCGCGACGAGATCACCGCGATCGTCGCCAGGCGGCTGCCGGACCGCACCACCGCCGAGTGGCTGGAGATCTGCGCCCGCCACGACCTGTGGGCGGGCCCGGTGTACGGGTACGCGGAGCTGGTGGCGGACCCGCAGGTCGAGCACAACGGTTCGTTCGTCACCTACGACCACCGCACCGAGGGCAGGGTCACCACGCCCGGCTTCCCCTACGGCTTCAGCGCCACCCCGCCGGAGGTGCGCAGGGGCGCGCCGCTGGTGGGCGAGCACACGAGGGAGCTGCTCGAAGAGCTCGGCTACCCGCCGGAGCGCACGGCCGAGCTGGTGGCGGAGGGCGTGCTGGCATGCGAGGACTGACCTGGGACCATCCCCGGGGGTACGCGCCGCTGGACGAGCTGACGCGCCTGGACCTGGCCGGGGACACCTCATACGGCTTCGTCCCCGAACCGGTCGAGTGGGACCGCCAGCCGCTCGAAGGTTTCGAGTCGGAGCCGATCGCCGAGCTGTGCGAGACGTACGACGTGCTCGTCATCGACCACCCCGGGCTGGGCGCGGCGATGGACGCGCTGGTGCCGATGGAGGAGCTGTTCGAGCCGGAGGAGCTGGCACGTCTGCGGGCGGGCACGGTCGGCCGCACCTGGGACAGCTACCACCTGGAGGGACGCCAGTGGGCGCTGCCTCTCGACGCGGCCACCCAGGTCGCCGTCGCCCGCCCCGGCATCGAGGCGCCGGGAACGTGGCCGGAGGTGGTGGACTTCGCCAAGGGCACGCGGACGGCGCTGTGCCTGGGCGGGCCGCACGCCTTCCTGATGTTCTGCGCACTGTGCTCGGGCGACTTCCTCGACGAGGAGGAGGGGATCCGGGCGCTGGAGCTGATGTCGGAGTTGCTCACGCTCTCCGATCCGAAGGTGTCGCTGCTCAACCCGATCGGCGTGCTCGACGCCATGGCGGCGAACGCCTCGGACTACTGCCCCCTCGTGTACCAGTACACCGCGTACCCGCTGGCCTTCTCCGACGCGCCGGCCTGGCCCGGGCGGGCACCAGGGAGCGTGCTGGGTGGCACAGGGCTCGTGGTCTCCAGGCGGCGCATCGACGCGATCCGCGAGGCCGTACGCGCCCACCTGCGACGCCTGCTGTCGGAGCCCGTGCAGACCGGGCTGTTCCCGGCCTCCGGCGGGCAGCCCGCGGCCCGCTCCGCCTGGAAGGACGACCCTGCGGTCGCCACTGTGGAGGCCGCCTGGGTCAGGCCGCGCTTCCCCGGCTACATCGCTCTGCAGGAGAGGTCGTCCGCGCTGATCCGCGACGGGCTGCTCGCCCGCGTCAAGGCGCGCGATCTCCTCAGGGACCTGCACAAGGAATGGAGACACACATGACCACGGCGCTCGTGACAGGCGCCGCCGGAGCGCTCGGCAGGGCGATCGTCCGCCGTCTGGCCGCCGACGGCCACCAGGTGGCGGCGCTCGACCTCGACGCGAGCGCGCTGGAAGGCGCCCTCAACCTGAAGACCGACCTGCGCGACCCGGCCGCGATCGAGGCCGCGTTCGCCGAGACCGCCGCGCGGCTCGGCCCGGTGGGCGTCCTCGTCAACAACGCGGCCATCTATCCGGCCAAGCCGTTCCTGGAGGTGCCGCTGGCCGAGTACGAGGACGTGCACGCGGTCAACCAGCGGGCCTACTGGCTGGCGGCCCAGCACGCGGCCAGGCAGATGGGCGAGCTGGGCGGCGGCGCGATCGTCAACATCGCCTCGATCACCATGCACGGCGGCTGGTCCGACCTGGCCGCGTACGTGGCGACCAAGGGCGCGGCGGCGGCGCTGACCAGGGCGCTGGCGCGTGAGCTCGGCCCGCGCGAGATCCGGGTCAACTGCGTCTCACCGGGCGCCTTCCCCACGGCGGCCGAGGAGATCCACGAGGACCCGGAGGCGTACAACCGGCTCGTCCTGGAGCGGCAGTCGCTCCAGCGGCGCGGCACGCCCGAGGAGCTGGCGGCCGTGGTGTCGTTCCTCGCGGGGCCCGACGCGTCGTTCGTCACGGGGCAGACCATCGAAGTCAACGGAGGGTGGGTGATGGCATGACGCCGGACCGCAGGCGGCTGGCCGAGCTGACCGGGGACCTGAGCGCGGCCGGCGGGGTCCGGCTGGTGACGCTCGGGGACGGGCTCGAGCGCGGCATCAGGACGCTGGAGTTCCGCACCGGCTCCGGGCTGGCGTTCGACGTGCTGGTGGACAGGTGCATGGACATCGGGCACGCCGAGCACGCCGGGCGCTCGTTCGGCTGGCGCTCCCCCACCGGCTTCCGCCACCCCGGACTGCACGAGAACGCCGACGAGGACGGGCTGTCCTGGCTGCGCTCGTTCTCCGGCCTCATCGTCACGGCCGGGCTCGACCACACGCTGTTCGGGGGCGACGTGCCCGCGGACGCCTACCGCTACCCGCCACGCCAGTCCGTACGGCATGGGCTGCACGGCCGGGTGGGCAACATCCCGGCCCGGCTCACCGGGTACGGCGAGCGCTGGGACGGCGACCGCTGCGTACTGTGGGCCGAGGGAGAGGTGCGCCAGGCCGCGGTCTTCGCCGAGAACCTGCGCCTGGTCCGCCGCATCGAGGCCGACCTGGGCGGGAACGAGATCAGGCTCATCGACACCATCACCAACGCCGGATTCGAGCCGGCGCCGCACATGTTCCTGTACCACGTCAACCTGGGCTGGCCGCTGCTCGACGAGGGCGCCAGGCTCGAGGCCGACATCCGCGAGACGCTCTGGCAGAGCGACAGCGTGGCCGAGCAGAAGGCCGACCACGTCACCTTCCCGGGGCCGGCGCCGGGGTTCGTGGAGCAGGTGTACGAGCACGCGCTCAACCCCGGCGCCGATGGGCTGCACCGGGTGGCGGTGGTCAACGACCGGCTCGGCATGAAGGTCGCCGTGGAGTGGCAGGCGGAGGAGTTCCCGTACTTCTTCGAGTGGCTGAACCTGCGCTCGGGCAACTACGCGGTCGGGCTGGAGCCGTCCACCCACCACGTGTCGGGCGACGCGGCGGCCAGGGAGGACAGCAGCATGATCTGGCTGGGACCGCAGGAGTCGCGGTCGTACCACACGACCTTCCGTGTCTCGATCAGTTGATGCGGTACGCACGGCGGGCCGTACCGGCGAAGACCTCGGCCCGCTCGCCTTCCGACAACCCCGCGCACAGCTCGTCCGCGGCCTGCGCCACCTGCTCGTACTCGGCGGCGAGCAGGCAGACCGGCCAGTCGGAGCCGAACATCACCCGCTCAGGCCCGAACGCCTCCAGCACGGTCTCGGCGTACGGCCGCAGATCGGCTACCTGCCAGGACGCCCAGTCGGCCTCGGTGACCATGCCGGAGAGCTTGCAGTAGACGTTGGGGTGGGCGGCCAGCTCGAGGATCCGGCTCCGCCATGGCTCCAGCTCGCCCGAGGCGATGGGCGGCTTGGACAGGTGGTCGAGCACGAACGTCAGCTCGGGCAGTGCGGCCACCGTGTCGATGGCGGCGGGGAGCTGGTGCGGCAGCGTGAGCAGGTCGTACGCCAGCCCAGCGGCGGACACCGCGGCGAGCCCGCGCCGCACGTCGGGCCGGGTCAGCCAGTCGGGGTCCGGTTCGGACTGCACGCCGTGGCGGACGCCCACCAGGCCTTCCGGCAGCCCGGCCAAGGTGTCGGCGGCGTCGGGGGCGGTGAGGTCGATCCAGCCCACGACGCCCGCGACCAGCTCGGACTGCGCGGCCAGGGCCAGGAACTCGCGCGTCTCCGCCAGGTCGTGCAGCACCTGCACCAGCACGGTCGCGGTCACCCCCGCCGCAGCCGCCGGCCCGGCGAGGTCGTCGACGGTGAACGTGCGGCGGACGGGCGCCATCGGCTCGGAGTCGAGCCAGCCGTGAGGGCGGACGGCGAGGTCCCAGACATGGTGGTGGGCGTCAATGCGGCTCATAGGTCAATCCAACTCGGTCCAGAGGTCGTCGGGGATGGAGAGGGCGGCCAGGGCCTCGGCCGCGGGAGACGGCGACGCCGCTTCGACCGAGCTTCTCCATGATCGGCAAATTAGCAGACCTCCCATCTTTCGGCTAGATCTGAGGGAGGTATGGACATCCTATGACCTTGTAGCGTAAAGATACATCCTACGTTCACCGCGCCTGTGGCGTCCCTGTGAGCGGCTTCCACGCCGGACAGGTCGTACGCATCCACGCGCTCTCTCACTGCCTTCTGGAGTAACTGTGTCCAACGACGGCTACACACGACGAGGCGTACTCAAGACCGGTTTAGGAGCCGCCGCGGGCTCCCTGCTCGTGACCAGCCCGGCATTCGCGTCCGAGCCAGGCAGCAGCCCGCTGGTGCTCTGGTACAACCGCCCGGCGGCGGCCTGGCTCGAGGCGACGCCGATCGGCTGCGGGCGGCTCGGGGCCATGGTCTTCGGCGGCGTCGCCACCGAGCGCCTGCAGCTCAACGAGGACAGCATCTGGGCCGGCGGGCCGCACGACTACGACAACCCCGAGGCGCTGGCCGCGCTCCCCCAGATCAGGCAATGGGTGTGGGAGGACAAATGGCAGGCCGCGCAGAACCTGGCGGACAAGAAGTTCCTCGGCAAGCCCAGCGAGCAGGCGCCGTACCAGGTGCTGGGTGACCTCGCGCTGACCTACCCGGGCTCGGCCGAGTTCACGGAGTACCGCCGCGAGCTGGACCTGACCCGCGCCGTCTCCACCGTCACGTTCGTGCGGGACGGGGTGCGTCACACACGCGAGGCCTTCGCCAGCAACCCCGACCAGGTCATCGTCGTACGGCACACGGCCGACAAGCCGGGCTCGGTGAGCTTCCAGGCGACCTTCTCCAGCCCACAGACGTCCTCCTCGTCCTCGGCCGGTCGTGACTCGATCGCTCTCGACGGCGTGAGCGGCGACACCCAGGGCTTGAAGGGCGAGGTCCGCTTCCGCGCCGTGGCCAGGGCCGAGGCCCGCGGCGGCACGGTCCGCACGGACGGCGGCACGTTGATCGTCGAGGGGGCCGACGAGGTCACGCTGCTGATCTCCATGGGCTCCAGCTACCGCAGCTTCAAGGACGTCGGCGGCGACCCGGCCGAGGTGGCCGGGCGGCATCTCGTGCGCGCGAGCGGGCAGCCGTACGAGGTGCTGTGGCGCAAGCACGTACGGGACTACCAGGAGCTCTTCGGCCGGGTGGAGATCGACCTGGGCACGTCGGAGGCGGCCGCGCTCCCCACCGACGAGCGGATCGCGCGCAAGCAGCTCGACGCCGACCCCGGGCTCGCCGCCCTGTACTTCCAGTTCGGCCGCTACCTGCTCATCTCCTGCTCCCGCGCGCCCGGCTACGCCGCCAACCTGCAGGGCATCTGGAACGACTCGCTCACGCCCGCGTGGGAGTCGAAGTACACCATCAACATCAACTGCGAGATGAACTACTGGCCCGCCGCACCCACCAACCTGGTCGAGTGCATGGACCCGCTGGTCGACCTGATCAAGGACCTGTCGGAGTCGGGAGCCAGGACGGCCGAGACGCAGTACGGCGCGAAGGGCTGGGTGGCGCACCACAACACCGACGGCTGGCGCGGGACCGCTCCGGTGGACTTCGCGTTCTACGGCGTGTGGCCGAGCGGCGGGGCGTGGCTGTGCCTGATGCTGTGGGAGCACTACCTCTACACGGGCGACGAGCGGCGGCTGCGCGAGCACTTCCCGCTGATCAAGGGGTCGGTGGAGTTCTTCCTGGACACATTGCAGACCGATCCAAGGACCGGCTACCTGGTGACGAACCCGTCCCACTCGCCGGAGGTCGGGCACCACGAGGACGGCGGGGAGAACGTCAGCATCTGCGCCGGGCCCACGATGGACATGCAGATCCTGCGGGACCTCTTCCAGGCCTTCGCGGAGGCGTCTTCGATCCTCGGCGTCGAGGACGGGATGGGCTCGAAGGCCCTTGAGGCCCGGTCGCGGCTCGTTCCCAACCAGATCGGGCACTTGGGGCAGATCCAGGAGTGGCAGGAGGACTACCGGGGCGACGCCGCGCTGTCGCGCAGCCGCCACACCTCCCACCTGTGGGGTCTCTTCCCGGGCCACCAGATCGACCCCCGCCTCTCGCCCGACCTCGCCGCCGCCGCCCGGCGCACCCTGGAGCTCCGTGGCGAGGCCGGGGCCGGGTGGTCGCTGGCGTGGAAGATCAACTTCTGGGCGCGGCTGCTGGACGCTCCCGAGGCGTACAAGCGGCTGTCGAATCTGCTGCTGCCCGCCCGTACGGCGCCGAACATGTTCGACCTGCATCCGCCGTTCCAGATCGACGGCAACTTCGGCGGGGTGTCGGGGATGACGGAGATGCTCCTGCAGAGCCACGGCGACCAGGTGCACCTGCTGCCCGCCCTGCCCGCTGCCTGGCCCGCCGGGTCGTTCCGCGGGTTGCGGGCGCGGGGCGGCTTCGAGGTGGACGTGACGTGGAACGCCGGCGCGCTGGCCCGGGGGCGCATCCGCTCGGACCTGGGGCGCAAGCTCACGCTCCGGACGGCTCAGCCGGTGACGGTGACGGAGTCCGGGCGCCCGGTCGACGCCGACCGCCCTGAGCCGGGCGTGCTCGTCCTCGACACCCGTCGAGGCGCCACCTACGACCTCACGCCCTCGGCCTGAGGCCACCACACCGCCCGCCTACCGCGCCCGCTTCGCGGCGGGTGGGCGGTGTGGGGCGCGTCAGAAAGCCGTCTCGGAAGCGGTGTCCGGGCGGGTGCGGGGGCGGGTGCGGGAGGCCTCGCCGCGGGCGTGGGCGGCGAACAGGCGGGCCGCCTCGTCGGGGTCGCCCGACGCCAGGGCCGACACCAGATCGTCGTGGTGACCGGCCATCGCCGTCCAGTCCCCGTCGTAGAGCGGGTTGCCCACCACGTGCAGGCTCCACAGGTTGGACTCGATCGTCCGCCACAACCGCAGCAGGAAGGAGTTTCCGCAGGCCGCGCAGACCCGCCGGTGGAAGGCCAGGTCGGCGTCGCGGAAGCCGCCGATGTCCCCGTCGAGGGCCGCCTGCCGCATGGCGAGCACGTCGACCGAGAGCTCTCGCAACGTATCGGCCTGGATGCGGACGGCTGCGCCGCGTGCGGCATACTCCTCCAGCAACACCCTGATGTCGCGGACTTCGCGGGCCTGCTCGTCGGAGATCTCCGCGACGTAGCTCCCCCGGTTGGGATAGGAGATGACCAGCCCCTCGTGCGCCAACCGCTTGATCGCCTCACGAGCCGGGGCCTGGCTGGTGCCGACCCGGCGGGCGATCTCCGCCTCCACCAGCCGCTGTCCCGCCACCAGCTCCCCCGACACGATCCAGCCGCGCAGCAGCGCGTAGACCCGGTCGGACAGCAGCTCCCTCGGCAGCAGCTGGGCCGCGGGCGGCGCGACCTGCTGCTCCTGCCAGATCCGCGCCACCGTCGACTGCGAAAGCCCGAGCTGGCGCGCCATCGTACGGGTCGAGGGCACGGCCGAGCCGCCGGCCGCGGCGGCGATCACGCGCTCGGCCTCCTGCCGCTCCGCGCTGCGCGGCCGGCCGGGCCGCGGCGCGTCCGACAGCCCGTCCAGCCCTCGCTCCACGAAGCGGGCCCGCCACTTCGCCACCGTCGCGGCGCTCACGTCCAGCCGGTCGGCGATCTCCTTGCGGGGCAGCCCGTCGGCGCAGGCGAGCACGATACGGCTACGCAGCCCCAACCCCTCAGAGGACCCCTCCGCCCACTCGAGAAGAGTGGAGCGCTCCTCCTCGCCCAGCACCAGCCGCTTGTCGTCAGCGCGTCCAGACACCGTCCCACCTTAACGTATTTATGACTCAGCTACCCGCTGGAAACTTATTTGTAGCACCGCATATCCCCTTGACGAGGGTATGTGACCAACGTATTAAATAATCGCTAATCGAGTAACGACCCATTAAAAGGCGTCGCAGATCTCGCCCCCTTGGAGGTGCGATGCGTTCCCCCCGTCCATTCCTCGCCCCCACCGCACTCGGATGTCTGCTCCTGCTCACCGGCTGCGGCGGGGGCGGCTTCGCCGGCGACTCCCAGGCGAAGCAGAGCGAGGGCGGCCAGGTCACGGTGAGGATGCTGGTCAACATCACCCCGAACCTCACTCAGGCGTACTGGGACGGCCTGGTCAAGCCGTTCGAGCAGGCCAACCCCGGCATCGACGTCAAGGTCGAGGCGCCGACCGGCAAGGGCGTGGCGGACACGTTGCCCCAGCAGCTCGCCGCGGGCAACCCGCCCGACGTGGTCGAGACGCTGACGGCGGACGAGACGCTCTCCAAGCAGATGCTCGACCTGACCGACCAGCCGTGGGCGAAGGACACGCCGCTGGCCAAGGAGGCGAGCCTGGGCGGCAAGATCTACACGGTCGGCGTCGGCGTACAGGCGCAGTCGCTGGTCTTCTACAACAAGAGCGCGTTCGAGAAGGCCGGGATCGACAAGCCGCCGACCACGCTCGACGAGTTCGACGCCGCGATGGGCAAGCTCAAGACGGCCGGGTGGCTGCCGCTGCAGACCGGCGGCGAGTTCCTGACCGGGCTCCAGCTCATGCAGTTCACCAACCCGTCGCGTGCCCAGCTCCACCCCACCTGGCAGCAGGACGTCAAGGCGGGCAAGCTCAAGGGGGGCGAGTCGCTCCTGCCGTACCTGGAGCGCTACCGCACCTGGATCGACAAGGGGTACGTCGACAAGAACGCCCTGGGCATGAAGTACGCCGACGCCGAGACCGCGTTCCTGTCCGGCAAGTCGGCCATGTACATCATGGGCAGCTGGTTCACCGCCGCCGAGGCCAAGGCCACGAAGGACTTCGAGGTCGGCGTCTTCCCCGCCCCGGTCGACAAGGGCCAGCAGTACCCGGGGCCGCAGGGCGCCACGATGGCGGCTCCGTACATGATCCTCAAGTCCGCCCCGAACAAGGACGCGGCGCTCAAGCTGGTGCAGTGGCTCGTCACCGACCCGGCGACGGTCAAGAGCCAGCTCAAGCAGGACGGCAACTTCCGCGCCGGCGTGGAGCGCGAGTTCACCCCGCTGGAGAAGCAGGTGCAGCAGATCCTCGACGGCGCACCCTCCGGCGTCCCGCAGGGTGAGGGGTACGGCGACGCGACCCTGCCCAAGGGCTTCAACGCCGCCTGGAACACCGAGGTCCAGGGCCTGTACGTGGGCAAGTCGCCCAAGGAAGTCGCCGAGGGCGTGGACCGCTGGCTGGCCGGCCGCAAATGACGCTCACCCGGGAAGCACCCCCAGCTCTCGCCAAAGCACCCGCTCTCCCGAAACGAAAGCGCGGCGACGGATGGGCCACCGCGATCATGGTCGGCCCCGCCACCGTCCTCTACATCGTGATGCTGGTCATCCCAGTCGGCCTGGCGCTCTACCTGAGCCTCACCGACTGGGACGGCTTCAGCGCCGACCCCGCCTTCGTCGGCGCCGCCAACTACCTCGACCTCCTGGACGACCCCGAGCTGCGCCGCGCCGCCCTCGTCACCCTGCTGGTGGCCGTGGCGGGCACGGCCGGGCTCAACCTCCTCGGCCTCGGCTTCGCCGTCCTGGTGAACGGCGCCTCCAAGGCGAACACGTTCTTCCGGATCGTGCTGTTCTACCCGCACGTGCTCAGCGCCCTCGTGGTCGGCTTCCTCTGGTCGGCGATCCTCGGCACCACCGGCGCGGTCAACAACCTGGTGACCAAGTGGGGCGGGCAGGTGCTGCCGTTCCTGTCCGACCCGACCTGGGCCACCATCACCATGATCGCGGTGCTGGTGTGGGCCGGGTTCGGCGTCAACGTGGTGCTCTACCTGGCCGGGCTGCAGGCCGTGCCGCACTCGCTGCTCGAGGCGGCGCGCATCGACGGTGCGACGCGCCGGCAGGTGTTCAGGAACGTGACGCTGCCCGCCCTGGGCCCGTCGGTGACGGTCAACATCGTGCTGTCGCTGGTGACGCTGCTCAAGACGTACGACCTGGTGGTGTCGCTCACGGCGGGCGGCCCGGCCGGGCAGACGCAGACCGTCGCCTACCTCATCCTGTGGAACTCCTTCCACGACGCCCGCCTCGGCTTCGGCTCCGCGCAGTCGGTGCTGCTCATGCTGGTGACGGCGGCGCTGGCGTTCGTGGTGACCAAGCTGCGCAGGCGCGGCGAACTGGCGGTCCACCAGTGAGAAAGACCTTCCTCTGGGCGACCGTCGCCTTCATGCTCATCCCCCTGTACGTGCTGACCGTCAACGCGTTCAAGGGCCAGCAGGACATCCTGGCCAACCCGTTCGGCCTGGGGAACCTCACGCTGGAGCCCCTGGGCAGGGCGCTGACGAACCCGCAGTTCAACGTGGTCAAGGGCTACGCGGTCACGCTGCTGTTCGTGGTGGCGGTGAACGTGCTGTCGGTGGTGCTGGCCGCTCCGGCCGCCTACGTCATCGCGCGCAGCCCCAAGCGCCGTTTCCGGATCCTGATGCTGTTCTTCCTGGCCGGGACGTTCATCCCGGGCCAGGTGCTGGTCATCCCCGTCGTGTACGTGCTCAAGACCCTCGGCCTGATGGGCACCATCCGGGGGTTCGTCCTGTTCGAGACCGTGTTAACGCTACCTTTCTCGATCTTCCTGTACGCGGGCTACATCGCCACCATCCCGGCTGTGCTCGACCAGGCGGCCGCCGTGGACGGGGCGGGCAGGATGCGTACGTTCTGGCGGATCGTCTTCCCGCTGATGAGGCCCGCGGTCGCCACGATGGTCATCCTCAACACCTTCTCGGTGTGGAACGACTTCGTGAACCCGCAGATCATCCTGGGCCCCGGCAGCGGCCTCTACACCGTGACGACCGGCGTCTACGCCGCGGTCAGCCAGTACTCCACCGACTACACGGTGGTCTTCCCGACGCTGCTGCTGGCCATCGCCCCGCTGCTGGTCTTCTTCGTCTTCATGCAACGGCACATCATCAGCGGCCTCACCGCGGGAGCAACGAAAGGGTGAAGATGCGACCTGTATCTCCGGGACCCGCGAGCGATCCCTCTGTCACAGCGACCGTACCGCTCGGCGTGCCGCCGGCCTGGGCGGTGCTCGAGCGCAGGCTGTTCGACGCCCTCGACGAGGCCTGGCGGGCCTTCGCCGCCCGCTACTGCGGGCCCGACGGGCGGCTCATCTACCACGGCCCCGCCGCCGACAGGGACGGCGCCGACGACTTCTACGAGGCGTTCTTCAACTGGCCGGCGCTCTACCAGCTCGGCGGCGCCGACGACCTGCTGGACGCCTCGAAGCACCACTGGGAGGGCGTGACCGCGCAGCTCACCGAGCTGGGCTACCTGGTGGACGAGTTCGAGCGCGGCTATGACTGGTTCCACCAGGGCGAGTCGCTGCTGCTGTTCTACGGCATCTGCGCGGCCGACCCGCGCGACGAGCGCTTCCGCGACCGCGCCCGCCGCTTCGCCGACCTCTACCTGCCCGGCTCCGCCAACTACGACGCCGAGCACGACATCATCCGCGCCCCGCACAACGGCGCCGGCGGCCCCCGCTACGGGCTGCAGTGGGAGTGGGCCTCGTACCACACGGACCTGGTCAGCATGCGGCCGTACGGGCTGCCGCTGCGCGACCTGCCCGGCATCACCGAGTGGTCGGACCTGTCCGACCCGAGCAACGCCGCCCGCATGGGCGCGGCCATGAGCGAGCGCATCGGGCGCGGCGACGTGGCCGTCAACCTGGCCGCGACCACTCTGGCCGTCAACGCCTGGCTGTACGACGGCGACGCCCGCTACCGCGACTGGGCGCTGCGCTACATCGGCGCGTGGCAGCGGCGGGCCGAGGCCAACAACGGGATCCTGCCCGACAACGTCGGCCCGTCCGGCGAGGTCGGCGAGCTGCACGGCGGCCGCTGGTACGGCGGCAACTACGGCTGGCAGTGGCCGCACGGCCTCTACAGCGTGGGCGCCGCCGCCGCGATCGCCGCCGTCAACGCCCACCTGCTGACCGGCGACGACGACGCGCTCGCCATCGGCCGCGCGCCCCTGGAGACCGTGTACGAAAAGGCCATCCAGGCCGGCGTGACCGAGACGGAGATGAGCACCAGCGATCGCTGGCTGGCCGAGCTGGGCGACGAGGCGGGCAAGCCCACCATGCTGGTGCCCAACCGCCACGACGACCAGGGCTGGTTCGACTTCCAGCCGCCGCAGCTGGGCCTGCCCGTCTGGCTCTGGCACGCCTCACTCGGACGCGGGGATTTTGAACGGATAGACCGCCTGCGGGCCGCTTCCGGCTACGACTGGTCCACGGTGCGGCCGTTCAGGAACAAGGAGGAGGCCGGGCACGAGGCGCCCTGGCTGGAGTTCCTGCGCGGCGCCAATCCCGGCTTCCCCGAGGCCATGCTGTCCACCGCGCTCAGCCAGGTGCAGCGGCGGATGGCGCTCATCGACGCCGACCACGAGGACCTGGCCACCATTCACGTGCACCACTGGCAGCGGCTCAACCCGGTGCTCACCGAGGCGCTGCTGCAGCTCGTCACCGGCACCCCGCAGGTGCTCTACAACGGCGGGCTGCTGCCCACCCGGCTGGCCTACTTCGACGCCGACCGCTACCGCCCGGGGCTGCCCCACGACGTGGCCGCGCTGGTCGACTCGGTACGCCCCGACGGCGCCCGCGTCGAGCTGGTCAACCTGGGCCTCACCCGCACCCGCAGGGTCGTGGTGCAGGCGGGCGCGTTCGGCGAGCACGACATCGACCGCGCGGTCGTCACCCGGGCGAGTGAGGGCTACCCGGGCGACCCGCGCTCCTACACCTCTCCCCCCACCACCGAGTCCGAGCAGGAGGTGACGGTGGACGGGCCGCGCCTCCTCGTCGAGTTGCCGCCGGGCCGCCGCATCCGGCTCGACCTGCACACGACCGCGCGCGTCCGCACGCCGTCACACCAGCACTACTGAGGAGATACATGGACGACGCCATCTGGGATCTGCCTGTTCGCGGGCCTCTGCCCGCCAAACCCGATCCCGTCCTCGTGGAGGGGCTGTCCCGGATCAGTTCGGCCACCGCCTGCGCCAAGCTGCACGCCCAGGGCATACGGCGGACCTTCATCGAGGGACCGCGTCCCATCGCCACGGGGCAGAGGATCGCCGGCCGGGTCCGCACGCTGCAGTTCATGCCGCAGCGCGAGGACATCGCCTCGGGGCTCGGTCAGGAGTACGTCGAGCGGCACACCGCGCTGTGGGCCGTGCTGGAGGCGATCGAGCCCGGCGACGTGCTGCTCGTGCAGGCCTATGGCAGCGCGTACACCGGCTGCTTCGGCGACATGCTGGTGCGCTACTTCAAGGGCAAGGGCGGCGCGGGCATCGTCGTGGACGGCCGGATCCGGGACCTGCCCCGGGTGAGCGGCATCGGCCTGCCGCTCTGGACCACGGGCGCGACCCCTCACTACGCCTCGCAGGCGGAGCTGTTCCCCTGGGCGTACGACGTGCCGGTGGCCGTGGGCGGGGCGCTCGCGCTGCC
>NZ_JBFAMX010000079.1:0-29294 GCF_040659615.1 Nonomuraea sp. NPDC049784 | reverse complement strand
GATCTCTCTGTCAGACTTTGTCACGGGACCTCTTCGGTCGGCTTGCGAAATGCGGCAAACATCAGCAAACCGGACCGGGGAGGTCTCCCAAGGGGCGGGTGGAGATCAGGGCACTCGGGGCCATCCACGGGGAATTCTCGTGGCCATCAGCCGGGACTCAACTGGCCGCCTACCAGGAGTCTTCCATGGCCGTCGGCAGTAGGTTCCCCTAATCTGAGCCAATGCGGCTGCTTGCGGTAATGGTAATCGTGCTCGTGGGCGTGGCTTCCTGCAGCACGACGTCGGGCCCCTCAGCGGTGCCGACTATCCCCGCGAAGCCTCCCTTGACGGCGCACGCCTCTCTGGCACCCTCCGACACGGCGCTGGACGTCTACGCCCACGACCGTCCCGGCCTGCTGAGCCCGGCGGTGGCGCGCTTTCCCGCGCGGGTGTACGTCCCCAACAGCCAGGACAACACCGTAGACGTGATCGACCCGGCCACCTACAAGATCATCAACACGTATCGGGTAGGCAGGCGCCCCCAGCACGTCGTTCCCTCCTGGGACCTGGAGACCTTGTGGGTCAACAACAACGACGGCAACGAACTGACTCCGATCGACCCGGCCACCGCCGAACCGGGCAAACCGGTTCTCGTCGAAGACCCGTACAACCTGTACTTCAGCCCGGACGGCTCGTACGCGCTGGTGATGGCCGAACGACTCAACCGGCTGGACTTCCGCGACCCGCACACGATGAGACTCGACCACTCCCTGAACCTGCCCTGCAGAGGCGTCAACCACGGCGACTTCACTGCCGATGGCAGCGTCTTCCTGGTCAGCTGCGAATTCTCCGGCAGGCTGCTGGCCATCGACTGGCGAGCCGCGAAAGTCCTCAAGATCATCGATGTGGGAGCGGCGAACATGCCGCAGGACGTGAAGCTCTCCCCTGACGGCACCCTGTTCTATTGCGCGGACATGGCCGCGGGCGGGCTGTGGCTCGTGGACGCCCGCACCTTCGCCCAGGTCGGCTTCCTGCGCACGGGCAAGGGCGCGCACGGCCTGTACGTCAGCCGCGACTCCCGCGTCCTGTACGTGTCCAACCGGGGTGAGGGATCGGTCTCCGTGGTCTCCTTCGCCACCCGCAAGAAGATCGCCAAGTGGCGGCTCCCCGGCGGCGGGTCACCCGACATGGGCGGCGTCTCGGCCGACGGCAGGCAGCTGTGGCTGAGCGGCCGCTACGACCGGGCCGTCTACGTGATCTCCACCTCGACCGGCAATCTCATTCGCAAGATCAAGGTGGGCGCCGGGCCGCACGGCCTGTGCGTCTACCCCCAGCCAGGACGCTACTCCCTAGGCCACACCGGAGTGTTCCGGTGATCGGACGACGCCGCTTCCTGGCCGCCGCCACCGCACTGACCGCTTCTGCCTGTGCACCCCCATCTCCACCATCCCGCAGCGCGGCCTCGGCGGGTGTGGCAACACCGACTGCCTCCCCCTCGGCGGCGACGTCGCGGCGACTGCCGCAGGAGGTCGTACACGGGTCGCGGAGCCGTCCCCTGGTGGCGCTGACCTTCCATGGCGCGGGAGCCCCCCGGCTGGCCGAGCAGGTCCTGACCACGATCGAGCGGGAGGAGGCACACGCGACGGTCCTGGCCGTCGGGTCCTGGCTGACCCCATCGATCGCCGACCGCGTCACCGGCGCCGGACACGACCTCGGCAATCACACCATGCACCACCTCGACATCTCCGCGATGAACGCCCACGACGCCGACCGGGAGATCCGGGAGTGCGCGGCCCGCCTGCACCACCTGACCGGATCCATCGGCTCCTGGTTCCGCCCCTCCGCCAGCGCGCACGCCACCCCGCTGGTCCGCGCGCTCGCGACACGGGTGGGTTATCCCACATGCCTGTCCTATGACGTCGACTCGCTCGACTACACCGACCCCGGGGCGGCGGCGATCACGAGCAACATCCTGCGCGCCGTACGGCCCGGCTCCATTGTGAGCCTGCACCTGGGCCACCCCGGCACCCTGACCGCTCTGCCGCGTGTTCTGGACGGCCTGCGTCGGCGCGGCCTTCGCGCGGTCACCGTCAGCCAGTTGCTGGCGAACTGACCCGAGCGAGCAGTTTCCCCTGGCCAGTGAAGGCCTGTCGGTAAGGCTGGCCCCACCAGCCGCCGTCTGCGGCATTTCCGCAGCTAGAGGCCGCTGTCGACACGGTCCGGTGCCGACTGCGCCGGCCCACTACGCTGGCTGGAGGTTGTTGCGGCGTTCCTGGAGGTGGGCCCAACCCATGAGGCCGAACAGGACGATGAGCAGGACGGCGGAGGAGCCGACGGTTCCGAGGTCGAGGCCGCCTTTGGCGGTCGGCTTGGTGAGGAGGTCACCGGCGGTGGCGCCAAAGGGCCGGGTTAGGACGAAGGCGAGCCAGAACAGCAGCACATTGGGCACGGCGGGGACGTACTTGAGGGCGAGGAGCAGCGCGAGCAGGGCGGTGATGAGTACCACGCCTCCGCCGTAGCCGAGGCCTGAGCTGTCGGAGAGGAAGTCGCCCACGGAGGTGCCGAGCGTGTTGGAGACGAGGATCGCCGACCAGAAGAGGGCTTCGCCGCGGAAGGTGTCGATGTCGCGGATCGCGAAGGTCAGGCCGGTGAACTTCCAGATGATGAAGATGGCGATGAGGATCGAGATGAGGATCGCGGCTCCGACGGGGTAGCCCAGACCGAGGCCCTGTGGCCCCCAGCCGAGCGACGTCGCTCCGTTGGCCAGGTATTCGCTGCTGGCGTCCCGGTTCATGAAGTCCGACATCGTGGTGCCGGCCATGCTGGTGGACAGGATGACCGTCCAGTAGAAGAACGGGTTGTACCGCTTGGATGCGATCTGGATCACCAGAGTGACAAGGAAGATCAGGAACAACCCGACCGTGGTGAGGAAGTAGCCGACCTTCAGTGTCTGGGCGAACAGGTCGCCGGCGGTCTCGCCGAGAGTGGTGGCGGCAACCTTCATGATCCAGAAGGCCAGCGTGACCTCGGGCAGCTTTTTCGTCACGTACTTGCCCCCGCCGGCGATGTCCGCCTCACTGAAGAGATTGCGATTTGGCACTACTTATCTCCTTCATGACGTGCGGGTTTGTGATCTCGCGGACCGCTGGGCGAACAGTCACTCCCGCGGGCCTTCACGCTGCGGCCGATAGCCGGACAGCGCTGTGCGACGTACGTCCCCCAGGTGAGGGGGGTTGTCCGCGCCGATCACGCGACGATGGGACGCTCGGCATCGGGTGAAGGCGCTGGTTGCAAGCCGCTGGTGTGATCGGACGGGGGAGCAGTCTCGGTGCTTGCTCAGCACGGGTTGATCTGGGCGTCTGTCTCTGGCTCAGTCGTCCTTGGGTTCGGACACGTCGCCCTTGCGCTCCTGCTCGTTCTGGTCGCCTGCCTGATCCCTTTTGCCCTGCTGGTCCTTGGCCTCGGGCTCCTGGCTCTGATCGTCCTGACCGTCCTCGGTGGTGCCATCGGGTGTGGCCCCGTTGCCGGAGGTGGGGGTGGGGGCGGGGCTTTGGTCCGGGGGCGAGGCGAACGTGGCACCGCCACCGGCCAAGATAACGGCGATGGTGGCGAGTCCGGCGATGATCACAGACTTGGGCATAGACATATCCCCGTGCATTGACGTCTTGCTGATGCATCTCAGTCTGCGAAAACGACGGACAGCGGCGGGTTCTGTCAGCCATAACGCGAGGTTAATCCTGCATGGAGGGGCCCTCCGTTCTCCCTGCGGGGACGAAGGGGCGGCGCTAACCGAATCTTGATCGGGCTATGACGGTGACCAGAGGATCTGGCCCGCACCTCGGGATGATCACGGCCCCGGTTGTGCGGGTGCGGTAGTGAGCAGAACGCGTTTTGCGGAGCAGTGGGAGCCCGCGATCAGCGAGGCCAAGATGCCCAGGACGTACTGCAGGATCGCCGCCGTCCTGATCGGCAGCGTGCCGAAGTAGGCGTACGCCTTGAGGTCCTCCTCGGACCTGCCCACGCGGGCGAGCGCGTCGGACGGACTGCCGGCCGGCACCATCAGCGGCGAGATCACCTCGTCGTGGTGGCGGCGCACCATCCGGGACAACGTCACGAACGGCTGGACGTCCACGTACAGGGCGACCGCGGCGGCCAGCACCGGGAAGCCGAGCAGGAAGCGTAGAGGTAGGGGCCGGGGTTCTGGTCGGCCAGCACGATCGCGGCGGCCTCAGTGCTGACGATGCCCAGCGCCATGGCCGCCGAGACCAGCGCACGACCGGGCCACTTGTGGAAACTTTTACCTGGCCACGGACAGTCGGGGTTACCAACGCCGCCTGGCCCTGATTCGCTTGTGCTCGCGTGGTGACGAGCTCACCGGCCTGTGGTCGTGAGGCGGTGACTCGTACGGAACGTAAGGGGCAAGCTACCCAACCCATTAATCTGCCCATAGAGGTACATATAGAACTTTTGGGATGTTAATGGACTGGCAACACGAATGGCTCACGTCATTCACCTCGACCGCGGAGGACTCCGGCGTCATCGTCCTCGGCGGTGCCATTGCGATCCTGCTGCTGATGCGCTGCACGCGCTGGGGGCGGCAGTTCCGGCGGTTGGCGCTCCCGTATTTCCGGCCTGGCCGCACCTGGGCCAGTTGGCGGCTGCTCGTGACTCTGCTGCTACTGCTGTGGCTGACGGTGCTCGGGGTGCGTCTCGAGGTGCTCCTGTCGTACGCGACCAACGGCCTGTTCACGTCGTTGCAGGCGATGAACGCGAACACGTTCTGGTTCCATGTCCTCGTGATCGCAGTCCTGGCGACGATCTACGTCTCCAGCAGCCAGGTCGCCTATCTCATCACCCAGCGGCTGATCATCCACTGGCGCACCTGGCTCAATGACCACGCGATCGGCGACTGGCTGGACGGACGCGCCTATCATCTGGGAAGGTTCGTCAAAGCCCCGATCGACAACCCCGATCAGCGCATCGAGCAGGACATCACGCAGTTCACCGAGCAGTCCTACAGTCTCTCGCTCGACGCGATCGCCGCCGCTCTGCGACTGGTGTCGTTCACCGCCGTCCTCTGGTCGCTGTCGGGGGCAATGACGATCTTCGGGTACCAGGTGCCCAGGGCGATGGTCTTCCTCGCCTACGCCTACGTGATCACGGCGTCGGCCGTGGCCTTCAAGGTCGGCCGCCCGCTTATCCGGCTCAACTTTCTGCAGGAGAGGCTGTCCGCCTCGTACCGCTACGCCCTCATGCGACTGATGGACAATTCCGAGAACGTCGCGTTCTACGGCGGTGAGGGGGTGGAACGGACGACGCTGGCCGCCAGGTTCTCCTCCGTCATCGCCAACACGTGGGCGTATGTCAAGCGGTCGCTGAAACTCCAGGTGTTCAACAGTGCGGTGTCCCAGGCCTCGGTGGTTTTTCCCTTCATCATTCAGGCGCCGCGCTTCTTCAACAGAACGATCTCGCTCGGCGACGTCACCCAGACCGCCGACGCCTTCGGCCAGGTGCATGACGCGCTGTCCTTCTTCAGGAACTCCTACGGAGATTTCGCCGCCTACCGGGCGACGTTGGACCGGCTGACGGCGCTGATGGACGCCAACACGGAGTCGCGCGCGCTGTCGGGCCCGGATGTCATCCACCGGGCCGACACGCTGGAGATCGAAGACTTGCGGGTGTGGCGTCCCAACAGCCAACCGCTGATCGAAGGCCTGACCTTGAGCCTGAGTCCGGGGCAGGCGCTACTCGTCAGGGGCCCCTCGGGAAGCGGCAAGACCACGTTGCTCCGTAGCCTGGCGAGCCTGTGGCCGCACGCCCACGGCATTGTCCGCCGCCCTGTGGGGACCCACACGCTGTTCCTGTCGCAGCAGCCGTACCTGCCCCTGGGAAGCCTGCGCACCGCGCTGGCCTACCCCGAACCCGGGCACCGGATCAGTGAAGAGCGGGCATGCGAGGTGTTGCGCTGGGTCCAGCTCGGCCACCTGGAGGACCGCCTCGACGACGAGGCCCACTGGGCGCGCGCTCTGTCGCCGGGCGAGCAGCAACGGGTCGGGTTCGCCAGGATCCTGCTGACCCGGCCCAGCCTGGCCTTCCTCGACGAAGCGACGTCCGCTGTCGACGAAGGGCTCGAGCACGCGCTGTACCGGCTGATCCGCGAGCGCCTACCGCAGTGCATGCTCGTCAGCGTCGGCCATCGCAGCACACTGCACGCCTTCCACACCCACCACCTGCACCTGCTCGGCGCCGGACGCTGGGGCATGGACGCGGCGTTCGGATAGGCCCCCTGCCGGCGATCCGGTCTTGTCAGATATTGACAGGCAAGTATCTACTTGCATAACGCTCTGGCGTGTGGGTGACGTCTTCAAGGCCTTGTCCGATCCGACGCGCCGCACGATCCTCGACGAGCTGACCGACCGGAACGGGCAGACGCTCTTTGAGATCTGCGCGCGCCTGACGACCAAGCACGGGCTTGGCTCGTCGCGGCAGGCGATCTCGCAGCACCTCGACGTTCTGGAGGCCGCGGGTCTAGTCGAGACCAGCCGCGAGGGCCGAGAAACCCCGGGTCGGAAGGGGTGTAGGCCGCGTTCAAAATGTCCGGAAATGCCGCCCGGTGCTATGCCCTATCAGGTACCGACGAGCAACCACAGGGCGGATGGCCTCCCTCGACCACTCTTGCTTTGCCTTTGATTGGCGAACTGGGGATGGTTTGATGGGCGAAGCGACCGTGCAGCGGATCCTCTGGAGTCGGCGGGTCGGCCTGGTGCCCCGAGACGCCCACACCTCGTGTAGGACCTTCCCGCCCGGCGGGGCTGGGCCGCGCGGCAGGGTAAGTCATGAGAGGGATGCGAACCATCGCCCCGCCGCGTTCCAGCGTTCGACGGTGGGGAACCCGGATCGCCCGGCCAGGGGGGCGATATCGTTGATCGAGACGGTTGCCCAGTTGAACCAGTCGCCCGTGCGCCCGGCCTGGCGCAGCCGTACGGTGTGGACCCCGCTCTGTGAACCCGGCAGCGAGAGTTCGGCGATCACCTTTCCTTCCGGCCTGACCAGCTCCCGCAGGCGCCGGAGGAGGGCTGCCGGGTCGCCGCCGATGCCGATGTTGCCGTCGACCAGGAGCGCCTCGGCCCACCTCCCGGTTCCTGGAAGGGGTTCGAAGATGCACCTGCGCAGCGCGAGGCCGCCCGCGCGGCGGGTCAGTTCCACGGCCAGAGGTGTGATGTCGATGCCCAGAGCGGGAATCCCCATCTGGGTAAGCGCCACGGTCAGTCTTCCTGGCCCCGAACCGACATCGAGAGTGGGTCCGCCGCATCGGGCCAGAATGTGCTCGTCGCCCTCGTTGTACCGGAGCCAGCGCCCGGCAGAGAGTGGCCGCATTCGGCCGTCGGCATATTCGATGTCCACGTTTTCGCCGTTGAGAGAATCTTCGTAGAAAGCGCCGATCACGCGGCTCTTCCACAGCGGCTGGTGATGGGAAAAAGGGCTGCCGGAATGTTTCCGCGACTACCGTTGATCATGTCGCAACATTACCCCGGCAGGTCGGCTCCGATTCTTACGAAGCTGTTATGGGCGCGGAGCCGTAACCGTCTTGTAAAAACGCGTCCAGCGCTCCTTAAGCGAAAAGTCAAAATCTAGTGCATGCCTTCCGGGGGTGCAGGATCCATCGGTCCATGCCGCGAGGCCGCCCTGGAACCGTATCTTCGCGGACCCGAACTGGTCATTTCTCGGAATGACGTCATCCTTTCGTAAGGGAAGGATGACGCTGTTGCCGCGTTAGCGTCCGCCTATGGAGATCGACGTAGTGCTGCCCTGCCTGAATGAGGAGGCGGCCCTGCCCTGGGTGCTCGGGCGGATGCCGCCCGGCTTCCGCCCGATCGTGGTCGACAACGGTTCGACCGACGGATCCGCGAGGGTCGCGACGGAGTTCGGCGCGATGGTGGTGACAGAGCCCCGGCCCGGATTCGGCGCCGCCGTACCGGTGCCGACGATGCCGGCAGGAGGGACCGGTACGCGTTGCTGCGGCTGGTCCTTCCCGACTCTTGGGCGTTCCCCGCGGCCCTCGTCATCCTCGGGATCGTGATCTTCCACGTGCTCCGACACGGTGACGCGGACCGGAAGCGCGTACAGCGCCCCGAGACTGCGAAGAGCAGCCGGACATTGCCGAATGGGTGCCGGGACGTGGCTTTGGAAAGACCGCTTTCGGTAAGGAGACCGACAGCCGACATTGGATTTCGGGGGGATCGGTGCCGGATGCATCGAGTGGGCGCGATCGTGAGGTCAAGCCCGACAAGAAGGGCCGCCTGGCCGCGCGCCTCAGGGGGTGGAGCTGGCCGCCCGGGCCGTTCCGGCCAGAGTTCTGGCGCAGCCCGCTGCGCGGCCCCTGGCTGACCTCTGTGCTCGGACTGATCCTGCTGGCTGGGATCACCATCGTCGCGATCACCGGGTTGGTGTCGTACGCCGCTTACGAGCCGAGACTGCCGGGCAACGACACGACCCCCGGTAGGGGCCTGCTGGGCTTCTACCTGTTCGACTGGCCCACGGACCCGGTCTGGTTGTACCGGGTCACTCAGGGCGCGCACGTCATCGGCGGGCTGACACTGGTGCCGATACTGCTGGCCAAGCTGTGGTCGGTCATCCCCAAGCTGTTCTCCTGGCCCCCCGCCCGCTCCGTGGCGGAGGCCGTCGAGCGGGCCAGCCTGCTGCTCCTGGTCGGCGGCGCGGTATTCCAGTTCGTGACCGGGATCCTCAACGTCCAGCTCTTCTACGTCTTCCCGTTCTCCTTCTACCCGGCCCACTTTTATGGCGCATGGATCTTCCTGGCCGCCTTCGTTGTACACGTCGTCATCAAGCTGCCCCGCGTCATCCACACCCTGCGGACGTACGGCCTGCGCGACTACCTGCGCACCTCTGTGGCGGACACCCGCCCGGAGCCGCCGGACCCCGATGGCCTGGTCGCCGCCGACCCGGCGCCTCCCACGATGTCCAGGCGCGGCCTGCTGGCCTTCGCCGGCGGCGGCTCGCTGGTCATGTTCGGACTGTCCGTCGGCCAGTGCGTCGACGGGCCGTTGCGCCGTACCGCGCTGCTCGCTCCCCATGGGCGCCACTACGGTACGGGTCCCAACGACTTCCAGGTCAACAAGACGGCGGCGAGCCTCGGCGTCACACCGGCCCGGACTGGCGAGTCCTGGCGCCTGGCACTCACCGGACCGAACCGGATGGAACTCTCCCGCGCGGATCTGCTGGCGATGCCGCTGTACACCTACGCCTTGCCGATCGCCTGCGTGGAAGGCTGGTCGACCGTCCAGACCTGGACCGGCGTACGGCTGGCCGACCTCGCCCGCCTCGCCGGGATCCGGACCGGCTCGACAGGTGTCACCGCCAGGTCTCTGCAACTCGGGGGCTATTTCGGTCAGGCCTCGCTCAGTGCCGCGCAGGTCGCCGACCCGCGCTCGCTGCTGGCGCTACGGGTCAACGGCGCCGACCTGTCCCTCGACCACGGATACCCGGCGCGGGTCATCGTCCCCAACGCTCCCGGAGTACACAACACGAAGTGGGTGCGCGAGTTCGACTTCACCCAGGAGCGATCTTGAACGGCCGCAGCCGGTGGACAAGGACCTACGGCGCCCCTTCGTGGCACTTGCTCGCACTCGCCCTCTGTTTTCTGGTCGCCGGCTACGCCGCCACCCGGGTGGTCGAAGTGGGGATCTGGCCGGGCTTTCTGGTGTGGTTCGTGGGGGCCGTCATCCTCCACGATCTGGTGCTGTTCCCTCTTTACTCCGCCGCCGACTTCGCCGCCCGGTCTTCCACCGCCCGTACCCGTCGCCGTGCTCGTACGGCTGCTCGGCGTCGGCCTCGGCCGACGGGGCGGCGGCCGGCTCCGATCAACTACCTGCGCGTGCCGACCGCGTTCTCTGGCCTGCTGCTGCTGGTGTGGTCCCCACTCATCCTCCGCGGCGCCGAGCCCAACTACAGGGCGGCGGTCGGCTTGAGCACCCTCCCTTATCTCAACCGATGGATTCTGGTCACTCTGGTGCTCTTCGCCGCCTCAGCACTGCTCTACGTGCTGCGACGCCTGGCTGCGGGGCGGGTCGGCCGTTGAGCGCCCGGCCGATCGGCGACTACGCGATGCTGTCGGACTGCCGGTCCGCCGCGCTGGTCACGTCCGACGGCTCTGTCGACTGGCTGTGCCTGCCGCGTTTCGACAGTCCGGCGCTCTTCGCCCGGCTGCTGGACGAAGAGGCCGGCTTCTGGACGATCCGGCCGGCATGTCCGGCCGAGGTGACCCGTCGGTACGTCGAGGACACCCTTGTGCTGGAGACCACGTTCCGGACGCGCGACGGCACTTTGGTGCTCCTGGACGCTCTCGCGCTGGGCCGTGGGGAACGTGGGCACGCGCTGGGCACGTCATCCCCCGGCCTGCTCCTTCGCCGCCTCGCCTGCACCGAAGGGCAGGTGCCTGTGGAGATCGTGTATGCGCCCCGGCCCGAGTTCGGGCTCGTCCGCCCGCTGATGCAGCCGGTCCGCGGCGGCCTGATCGCCCGTGGAGGCGCCGACGTGCTCACCCTGTCCAGTCCGGTGGAATTCCGGACCAGTGGTTCGGTCGCGGACGCCGCTCTCACCCTGCGGGCAGGTCAGAACGTCGGTCTGGCCCTGCAGGCCGGCCGGTCCTGGGCGCCCGACCCGCCGCGCCGTACCTCCTGGGCCGTCGCGCGCCGGATCCGCGACAGCGTCGCAGGATGGCGCTCCTGGTCACGCGGGCACGCCGACTACGAGGGACCCTGGCGCCAGCACGTCAACCACAGCGGCCGGGTTCTGCGCGCGATGACCTACGTCCCGACGGGGGCCATTGTGGCCGCGGCCACCACCTCCCTGCCGGAAAGTATCGGCGGGGAGCGCAACTGGGACTACCGCTACACATGGGTCCGCGATGCCAGCTTCACCCTGCACGCCCTGAACACGGCCACCTGCGAGGAAGAAGAGACCGCCTTCTTCACCTTCCTGTCCCGCGCATGCGCGACCCAGGTCGACGCGGACCTGGACCTGCAGATCATGTACGGCATCGGCGGCGAGCGCGACCTGAGCGAACGGCGGCTGCCGCATCTGCGGGGGTGGCGGGACAGCGCCCCCGTGCGGGTCGGCAACGACGCCTGGCGCCAGCGACAGCTCGACGTGTACGGCGAACTGCTCGACGCCGCCTACCGGACCTACCGGGACATCGGCCCGTTCGACCCCCTCACCCGCTCGCTGCTGATCGGAGTGGCCGAGACCGCCGCGCGCCGCTGGCAGGAGCCGGATCAGAGCCTGTGGGAGGTCCGTGGCCCCAGCAGGCACTTCACGCACTCCAAGCTGATGTGCTGGGTGGGACTGGACAGGGCGATCACCCTGGCCCCCGTGCTGGGGGCCGCCTCCCGGGTCGCCGACTGGACGCGCGTCCGAGACGAGATCCACGCCGCGATCCTGACCCACGGCTGGAATGAGCAGGCGGGTGCTTTCACCCAGACGTTCGGCGGCACCCACATCGACGCCGCCACCCTGATGATGCCCCTGGTCGGATTCCTGCCGCCGGACGACCCGAGAATCCGGTCCACCGTGCAGACCGTCGCCACCCAGCTGACCGACGCGAGAGGGCTGGTGCACCGCTACCGTTCCGCCGACGGGCTAGCGGGCCAAGAGGGCCCATTCTTGCTGTGCACCTTCTGGCTCGCTCACGCGCTGGCCCTCACCGGTCAGGACGCCGCGGCCAGGCGGACGTTCGAGACCGCCGCCACCTGCGCCAATGACGTCGGCCTGCTCAGCGAAGAGGCAGACCCCACCACAGGAGAAGCAATCGGCAACTTCCCACAGGCCCTCAGCCACATCGGCCTGATCAACGCCGCCCGCGCCATCGGGGACGCCCGGCATTGAGCTCTGCGCCTGCCGATAATGTCATCCGAGCAGGTCATCCACCTTGTCCGGTTCCTTCTGGCGCGTGCCCTTTCGGCCCTCGAAGAGGGCTGATCGCGGCAGGATGATGACTCGTGCTCTTTCGCCTGGCCTATCTGACCGTCACGAACGCCTTTGCCGCGCTGCGGTTGCTACCGCTGGGGGATAGGGATAAGGACGCCGAGATCCTTGCCCTCCGCCACCAGGTCACCGTTCTCGAACGGCAGCTCGGCGCGGATACCAGGGTGCGGTTCGCTGCCGAGGATCGGGCCTTCCTCGCCGCGCTCCTGACATCGCTGCCCCGCGAGGTACTGTGCCGGCTGCGGCTCCTCGTGCGTCCGGGCACCATCCTGCGCTGGCACCTCTCGACGCTGATGGTTCCGAGTACAAACAGCGCGGTAGCGCTTACTGTCAATCACGTCGACTTTACGGCGCTCTGCCGCGGATCCGGCTCACCAGCCAGATCCCACCCGCGCCGAGCAGCGGGAGGTACACGACGGCGGAGCCCGCGGCGGTGAGCCAGAACTCTGACGTCAGCGGTCCAGCGGACAGGCCGTCTGCCGTCCACACCAGCAGCCTGAGAATCACCGGCAGCAGGAAGTACCCGAAGTACGCTACGGCGGCGAGGAATCCTGCCAGATAGCACCATCGGAAGATGCGGCCGACGCGCACATCGCGGGGATCGGCGGCGTCGAGCTCGGCCGCCTGCTCAGCGGTCAGCCTGCCGAACGCGCGGCGCAGCAGCAGGCTCTTGATCTCCCAGAGGTTTCGGCATCCGGTCGCCGTGACGAGCACGCCGTACAGGTCCGTCCGCATGAACACCATGCACTGCCACAGCATGGTGACGACTTTGAGGTAGATCAGGGTGCCGACCAGCCGACTTGGCTGACCGCCTGCCGCCAGCTGCACGGTCAGCAGGGCGGCGAGGACGACCGAGTCGATCGCCAGCCCGGCGAGCTGGGGCCCGTACCGCTGCCGCCGCGGCACACTCCACAGCTGGGACATGTCGGTCTCGAAGACGAGGAAGTACATCCGCCGGTCGAGCCCGAAGCGCGCCGAGAGTCCGAGCGCGCGGGCACCGAGCCAGTGCCAGATCTCGTGCACACCCGTCAGGACGTACGAGAGCAGGATCGCGATCAGCACGCTGCCGACGTTCTCGCCGACGACGAAGATGTCACCGGCCTGTGGCCACAGGTCCGGCCGTACGGCGAAACAGGCGACGCAGAACGCGAACGTGCCCGCGTAGCAGGCCCATGCGACCGGAGTGAAGAAGATCCGCGCGTGCTGTTGCCGCAACGGCCCCCGCATCCAGCGGCGTTGCTGGAGCGGCGCGGTCGGCCGGAGCTGAGGTGCGGCCGCCTGGTCCCCATCCTCGCCGTCTTCCACGAAGCCCAGCTCCCGCAGGGCGTCGACGAACGCGGCGACGTCGACCGGCTCACCCGCGTGCTGTTCGGCCTCGGCGGCGGCCTCGTCGGTGGTCGCGCCGCGCTGCAGGGCACGGATGACCACCGCACCGACCTGCGGCACGGCGACGAAGGTCCCGGTCTCCGGTTGGCCGACCAGTACGTCGTCGCCTTCCTCGACGAGCGTGATCGGCCGCAACCGAACGTGAGGCCCGGTGCTCCCGGCGTTCATGACGGAACCGAGAGATGCGCGCCCGCCGTACGGCAGAGGGCGCAGTCGGGGTCGGCGGGCCAGGGCTCACGCCGCACCGCGCAGTCGCCCGTGGTCTCCAGGTGGACTCTGACACCCGCGGACTGCGGTGGTTCGTATCGGGCGAGATAGCGCAGGGCCTCCCAGGCGACCAGCGAGCCGATGAGCGAGGCCGCGGGTCCGATGCCGCGGTTGACCCGGGAGAGCTTCGCGGACAGCCGCGTCGCGAGCGCATCGGTTCCCGGCCCCTTCGACTCGGCATCGACCGCCGTCCACCAGCACGCCAGGCACGGCGAGCGGCCCGGGTCGACGGAGTAGTAGAGCAGCTCCGTGCCGATCATGCCCCCGCGTATCCAGGGCACGCCGGCGCGTACGCACGCCTCGTTCACCCAGAAGTCGACCTGGTTGGGCTGGTCGATACCGCCCACGACCAGGTCCACGCCACCGAGCAGATCGGCGACATCCGCCGCCGAGGTGACGTCACGCTCGACGAACCCGACCTCGATGCTCGGGTCGAACTCCCTGATCCACTCCGCCGCCCGCCCTACCTTCGGCGCGCCGATGTCCTTATGCCGGTAGAGAAACTGGCGGGCGAAGTTGCGCGGCTCGACGATGTCGCGGTCGAGCAGGGTCAGGCGGCCGACGCCGAGGCCCGCCAGGTTCTGCAGGACGTTCGAGCCCAGCCCGCCGGTCCCGAGCTGCAGTACGTGCGCGGAGGTGAGGCGGCGCTGGAGCTCGGCGCCGGAAGTGTCGAGCGTGGCCACCAGCTCGAAGTACGCCAGATTGCTGAAGTAGCGCCCGTCGCGGCCGACCGGACCCGGGGCACCCGGACCCGATGCGTCCGCGTCCTCCAGCAGCCGGATCGAGTCCAGCGCGGAAACCGCGTCCTGGAGCTCGGAATGCGCTACCTCGATGCCGGACTCGGCCAACCGCTCGCGCAGCTCGGGCAGGGTGCATGGTCCCTCGGCCAGCGCGGTGAGCAGGGCTTCGGCGTGACCGTCAGGGTCGCCGAGCTCAATCTGCTTACTCGGGTCGCAGAGCACGATCAGCGCGTCACCCTGCCGCTCCCAGACACAGTTCTTCAGCGCGATCCGCACGGCGCGTCCCTTTCTGCCAAGGCGTGGCGACACCGTCGCCACGCCTTGCTTGCAACTCTTCGGGCGGATGACTCAGGGGCCAGGGGAGAACTTCGTCGACCTCACGGACTCGACCTTGCGAATCTCGATCTCCACGAGGCCTTCGCCTCCTCCTGCCGCTCCGGATACAAGTCGTCATAGCGGCCCGCGCGTGGCGGCGGTGTCGTCACACCTTTGCAGCCCATCCCGGGACGAGCGGTTCAGGAGTCACCGGGCCACGAGGTCGACTTCACGGGCTCGACTTTGCGAATCTCGATCTTCACGAGTATCCACCTCCTCACCCTGCCGAATTTCTTGAGGGCACAATAAACACAAATGCCACGATCGGACAACCCCCAAAATTTTCACGCGAGGCTACCGCTGACCCGCGCGCCAGAAGCAAAAGAGCGCAGCTGACCTGCGAAGACTACGACACCCTGGGATCCAGATAACGGGACAGCCGCGGAGTGGAACGGCGCTCGCCGTGCTGTCGACATGACAACGCGTTGATTATGGTTGACAAAATCACTCAATTCGGTCATGACCTTGACCGAGAGCAACTGGTCAGGTCGTTGTGCCAGGGAATGATCCAGGCTGTTGCCGGGAGCCATTGTCGGCCGATCTTCGGTGAAGACGTCGTGACACTGAGCCGGGCCTGCGCGACGACCCGGAAGATGCGGAATTGCGTGGCCAGCGGCAGCGTCGGATCACGCCTGACCGTGGTGCTCGGACCGCCGACGATCGTGACATTTCCGGTGACCTGTGGCCCCCGTCTGTGGGGTCGTGGTTGTGGTGAGGTTGTAGATGCAGTTCGCGGAAAGGCGCAGGGTAGCGGCGCCAAGTCTGTGGGCCGTTGACGGCATTGATGAGTGCGGGCGTACCGCACGGCACGCTGATCGTCTGCGCCTCGGCCACAGGGCCCGTGGCTACTACCACGGCTCCGGTGAGCGTGATGGCGGCCACGCCGTTAGAAACGTCGAACGTCCCCTCATAAAGGTCCCCCAAACCAAGCATTGCCAGTTCAGAAAGTGACGGTGTGGCGGGATCGTTCCGCCACACCGTGCGGGTTCAGCGGGTCCGGGACTGCTCCGTGAGATTTCTGAAGATCCTGACGACTGCCATGTCCGGCTCGGTCTTCGCCGCAGGTGTCGCTCGCCGTGGGCGCTGCTACCTCGGCCGGCGCCGCAGTGCGGCACCTTGACACCGATCCCGTTGCTGGCCGAGTTGACGCGCCGCATGGGCCACTCCTCGACCCGGGCGGCGCGGGTTTACCTGTACGCACGGTAGGAACGGGACAGGGAGATCACCACATCTCTGGGTCTGAGCGGTTGCTCAAACCGGCTTAAGCGGCTGCTTAACTGGGGGGGAGCTGGAGATCCAGTGCGTCTAGCGAACCCGCAGGTCGAACACTGAGGGTGAATATTCGAGCCCCACAGGGTCCGCCCGGCCCCGGCTTGCCGACGCACGCGGCTCTGCTTACGGCTGCGGAGCGTTGAGGGTCTCCACGACCTGGTCGTAATCGCCGCGGGCCTCGCCGTAGCGCAGGAATTTCACGTGTTCGACCTGGATCTCCCTGGCGTCGGGCCGGGTTTCGATCAGGCCGATCACCTCGGTGACGAACTCGTCCAGCGGCATGGCGTGTTCGTTCTCCTCATGGCCGGGCATCAGCGCGGTGCGCACGGCCGGCGGCACGAGCTCCACGACCTTCACCGCGGTATCGGCGAGCTGCAGCCGCAGGGACTCGCTGAGCATGTGGATCGCGGCCTTCGACATGTTGTAGGTCGGCGTGATCCGCAGCGGGGTGAACGCCAGGCCCGAGGAGACAGTCATGATCGTGGCGTCCGGCCGGGTCTGGAGATGTTCGACGAACGCGGCGATGAGCCGGATCGGGCCGAGCACGTTCGTCGTCACGGTGGACTCGGCGGTGGCGAGGAACGAGTCGGGCTTGCGCCAGTCCTCGGCGATCATGATCCCGGCCATCGTCACCAGGACATTGAGGTCCGGGTGGGCGGCCAGCACCTGCCATGCGGCGGCGGTGATGCTCGCCGGGTCCGCGGTGTCGATGCGCACGGTGTCGATGCCGGGGTGCTCGGCCGCGATCCGTTCCAGGAGTTCGGTGCGCCGGCCGCCGACGATGACGGTGTTGCCCTTCGCCTTCAGCGCGAGGGCCAAGGCGAGACCGATGCCGCTGGTGGCACCGGGAATGAAGATGGTGTTTCCGGAGATGTTCATGCCCCGATCCTGCCCGCCTTGCCGGCGCGGGGGCAGAGACCTCTTATCGGGGGATCGGCGATCCCTGGCTTGCCTACGCCGGACGGACGACAATGGAGGTATGGACCGTGCAGCACTGGCCGATTTCCTGCGCCGCCGGCGTGAGGCGCTCCAGCCGGAGGACGTCGCCCTCCCGCCGGGTGCGCGCCGGCGGACCCGGGGACTGCGGCGCGAGGAGGTGGCCCTGCTCGCCGTGATGTCGACCGACTACTACACCCGGCTGGAACAGCAGCGCGGTCCGCAGCCCAGCGAGCAGATGCTGGCCTCGCTCGCCCGCGCCCTGCGGCTGACCGACGACGAGCGCAGCTACCTGTACCGGATCGCCGGGCACAACGCGCCGACGACGCTGTCGGCCCACACGCATGTCGCCCCCGCGCTGCTGCGGGTGCTGGACCGTCTCCACGACACACCCGCGATGATCCTGACCGACCTCGGTGAGGAGCTGGTGCAGAACCAGATGGCCATCGCCCTGCTCGGGGACGCCTCGGGGTACACGGGTCTCGCCCGCAGCTCCATCTACCGCTGGTTCACCGATCCGGCGGCGCGCGCGGTCTACCCCGAGGCCGACCACGAGCGGCACAGCCGTGCCCAGGTGGCCATTCTGCGTTCCGCCCACGGGCTGCGCGGGCCGCGGTCACGCGCCGGTGAACTCGTACGCGCCCTGCGGACGAACACGGAGTTCGCCGAACTGTGGGATCGGCACGAGGTCGCGCAGCGCTTCGAGGACCACAAGACACTCCTGCATCCCGAACTCGGCGCGATCGAGCTGGACTGCCAGGTGCTGTTCACCGAGGACCAGTCCCAGACCCTGCTCGTCCTCACCGCCCCGCCCCGCACCGAGGGCTACGAGAAGCTGCGCCTGCTCTCCGTCCTCGGCCTGAACCGCTTCACGGAGGCGGAGGCGGAGGCAGAGGCCCGAGCGCGGGCGGATCGCTGAGGCCTCCCGCGAAGGTCGCGTCACCTCCTCCGGCAACAGCGCCTCCCATAACGCGATCTGTTGTCCCGAGACTCGCGGCACCGGCCACCACCTCCGGCGGACACGACACCGACCTCATTCTCAACCCGTCATGCCCTCCACCGCTGTGATTGCCGAGGTCGGAAGCACTTACCCTGGAGACTCCTTCAGGGGCAAGTAGCTAATTTCCGTCGGTCACGAACTTGTCGGCGAGTTAAAATTCAAACTCTTCGGGTAGGTCGAAGTGGAATCCCCCTTGCTGCGAAACCTGTCCACCATGTTCGCGAGTTGCGATTCACCTCGCGCCACGAGAGCGACATTGAAGTCGCCCCCTCGTGCGAACTGTTCGCCAATGGCGAATCCGAGCTGCGGCCCCGGCACCTACGATCACAATGGTCGGCACTACTTCTCCTCCGATCAGCTCAAGCTGAGCTCAGCCAGATTTTCAGTGGCGGGTGGGTGGTCATCCGCATTCGTCGGATAGCGACCGCCGCCGAAACCGGACGCCTGCCCGACTGCTACACCTTGCGTGCGTGCGTCAACACGAACGGGCCGTTGACCCGATCACCTACAGGCGTCAACAACCGACCATACTCACGGGCCGCAGTGCGCAGGAGCCGCGATTCCACGACCCAACCATGTTGACGCAGCCATTCGCCGGGATCCGGTCGTGGCCCGGAATTGAGCAGCGATCGGAGGTCGAGACCCAGTGCCTCGGCCTGAGCACGCGCCTCGGGATCCTCCATGCGCTTGAGGAAACCCGGTCGCCGTTACCGAACGATTCGGCCAAAACGGCCGGGCTGACAGTCCACATCAGCCCGGCCACCCGTATCAAGCGACGGTCGCGTCCACGGTCACCGGAATGTTGCCGCGTGTCGCGTTGGAGTACGGGCAGATCGCATGGGCGGCGTCGACGAGCTTGTCGGCCGCCGCCTGCTCCACACCGGACAGTTCGACGTGCAGTGCGGCACTGAGACTGAACCCGCCTTCCGGTGTCGAGTGCACCTGCACCTCGGCGACGACTGCGGAGTCGGTAATCTGGGTTTTCTGCTGTGCCGCGACGGCCTTGAGCGCCGAGTGGAAGCACGAGGCCCAGCCCGCCGCGAACAGCTGCTCCGGGTTGGTCGCACCACCAGGGCCACCCATTTCCTTCGGGATCGCCAGGGAGATGTCGAGCAGGCCGTCGTTGGTCCTCGCACGCCCTCCCGCCCTGCCGTCGCCGTGGATGTGGCAATGCCGAGATAAAGAGGTTTGCTCATGGTATTTACGGTTCCTTTCATTTGCAGCACAACAAGCGACGCGGGGGACGGCGGAGCAGCGCGCAGCCGACCTTGACCGCGCGTGGGGGGTGGTGCGACCCTGCAGGCAATCAGCCTGAATTGCCGAGGTCTTGGGCACGCAGTCTTCGTCGACGGTGTCCGCGAGTGGCGGCGCGACCGGCTCCTGCGCGGACGGTTCGTCGCTGTGGACGTGCTGGAATTGGCAGGTGGCCTGGCTCTCGGCGAGTGTGGGGTCGCACGTGGACACGGTGTCGACCGACCCGGCCAGAAGTGAGATCGCCCAGGTTGAGATGGCGGCAGGCCCCAGCTCTACTTGGCGGCTCCGTACACATCATCGAGGCTTCGCCTACGACCGCGCTACCCATCTTGGTCATCCGCCAGAGAGAAGGCTCACCTGCTCGACCGCTTAAGTGAAGCTAAGAGCGGGTGCCGTTGGAGGGCGTCGGCCACCAGAAGGTGCGCGCCATCAGAGAGCAGGCGCCGTCAGAGGGGGTCGCCGCGTCTCCCCAAACGGCCGCCACATGGCGGAGTGATGGTTCATGATGGGGCCGGGGATGTCGAGCTGGATCCGATGCCACCGTCCGCGCGGGACGATGACGGCGGTGCCGGCCGTCAGCCTGATCTCCTCCTCTTCCCCCTGCCGTCCCGGCCATTCTGGACGGAGGTAGAGGCGGATCTTGCCGATGATGCAGGACACGATCTCCTCGGCCTCGGTGTTCACCTGCCAGTGGTCGGCGTGGACGTCGGCACCGGTCTTGGCGTGGAACGGGGGAGATCTCGTAGGTGGTCGTCAGGGAGAACGGCTCGGGACCCGGTGGTCAGCGGCCGTACGCCTCCAGCAACCGCAGCCACACCTCGTTGACCGTGGGGAACGCCGGAACCGCGTGCCACAGCCGGTCCAGCGGGACCTCGCCGACGACCGCGATCGTCGCGGCGTGCAGCAGTTCTGCGACGTCCGGGCCGACGAGCGTGAAACCGACGATCACTTTCCGATCCTCGTCGACGACCATGCGGGCGTGCCCCTGGTATCCGTCGGCGTGCAGGGCGGATCCGGCGACGGCGCCCAGGTCGTAGTCGACGACGCGGATCCGTACCCCGGCGGTCTCGGCCGCGGCCGCGGTCAGTCCCACCGACGCGATCTCCGGTTCGGTGAAGACTACCTGGGGCACCGCGCGTTCGTCGGCCGTGGCGACGTGCCGGCCCCAGCGGCCGTCCTCGACCGCTTCACCCTTCGCGCGCGCCACGATGACGTCGCCGACCGCGCGGGCCTGGTATTTGCCCTGGTGGGTCAGCAGAACGCGCCGGTTGACGTCACCAGCGGCGTACAGCCACCCGTCACCGATCGGCGCCCCGTCCTCCCCGACCACTCGCAGCGTGTCGTCCACCGTGAGCCAGGCACCCGGCTTCAGTCCGACGGCGCCGAGACCGATGTCCTGGGTGTTCGGTATCCGGCCGATCGCCACCAGAACCTCGTCGGCCTCGACCTGCTCGCCGTCGGTCATCGTGATGTGCACCGTTCCGGCCTCGTCGCGGTGCACCGATGCGGCCTCCGCACCGAGGCGTACCGACACACCGGCCTCCCGCAACGACTCGGTGACCCGCTCGCCGGCGAACGGCTCGGCCAGCGGCAGCACGCCGTCACGGGCCAGCATCGTCACCGAAGAGCCCAGGGCGGCGAATGCGGTCGCCATCTCCGACGCCACCACGCCACCACCGATGATCGCGAGCCGGCCGGGGACCGCGTTCGCGGCAGCCGCCTCCCGGCTGGTCCACGGCGCGGCCTCGCGCAAACCGGGAATGTCCGGCAGCAGCGCGCCGCTTCCGGTCGCGATGACCACCGCATGCCGGGCCGTCAACGTGCCCGGGACGCCGTCGTCGCCGGTCACTTCGACCACGCCCGCGGACACGATCCGGCCTTGACCACGGTGCAGAGCGATCCCGGCCGAATCGAGCCAGCCGACCTGACCGTCATCCTTCCAATGCGCGGCGAAGGAATCCCGGCGGCCCAGCACCGCGGCCACGTTGAGACCGCCGGTCACCGCCTCGCGCGCTCCCGGCACCTGACGCGCCGCCCGCAACGCCGCCGCGCTGCGCAGCAACGCCTTGGTCGGCATGCAGGCCCAGTAGGAGCATTCCCCACCAACGAGTTCGCGCTCGACGATGGCGGCGCTGAGCCCGCCCTGCACCACCCGGTCGGCGACGTTCTCCCCGACCGGGCCGGCCCCGATGACGACGACATCGTAAGTGTTGCCGTCCATGTCAGTTTCCCTTCGCGGTGCGGCCGAGGCGGAAGGCCGAGATGAGGAAGAAGATGCCGCCGGGGATGGCGTAGCCGGCCGCGTTGGTCAGCGTCGGGCTGGCCGCGGAGGCGCCGATGATGAACGACGCGCCGGCGAGTGCGGAGATGCCGCCGCTGATAATCATCGGCCACTGACCGCCCATCTTGCGGCGGGTGACGCCCACGATCAGCTGGACCAGCCCGGCCACGATCGCCCAGGCGCCCCACACGCGCAGCACCGCCGGGATACCGGACGTGCAGGCGATGGCCACGCCGATGGCGGTGATCAGGCTGACCGCGATGTTCATGTACAGCAGGGCAGGTGATCCGGTGGTGCGCGACGCGCGGGCGTCGATGATGGCGGCGGCCACGTCGAACAGCGGGTAGAGCACGAGCAGAGTGACCGCGACCGGACCCAGGTTCGAGGCGGTCGTGAACATCACGAGGGCCCAGACGATGGCGAACGCGAACCGGACGAAGTACAGCCGCCGCAGCACGGACGCGGTCCCGGAAATACCGGGCGAAGCAGCGATGGTGCTCATCGATGTTCCTTTCGGGTGAATGAGCGATGTAGACCGAACGATCTGTCTCGACACAGCATGGCAACCTGCGGCAGAAACTGTCAAGACCGAACGTTCTATCTTCCTATCTGCTAAGGTGGTGGTATGTCCAACCGATCCGAAGGCCGGCCGTCCGAAGCGCGGTCCCGGCTGCTCAACACGGCTACCCGGCTCTTCTACACCGAGGGCATCCACGCCGTCGGCATCGATCGCATCGTCGCCGAAGCGCAGGTGACCCGGGCCACCCTCTACCGGCACTTTCCCGGCAAGGAAGACCTCGTCCTCGCCTACCTGAACGCGACCGACCAGGCCATACGCAGCCGGGCGGACGAGGCCATCGCCGCTGGGCTATCGGCCGCCGAGACCCTCCGGGCCCTCGGCAAGTCCATCGCCCAGGACATCCAGTCCCCCGGCTTCAGGGGATGCGCCTTCCTCAACGCCGCCGCCGAGTATCCCGACCCCGAGTCCCCGGTGCACAAGGCCGTGCTCGCCCACCGCCAATGGTTCCTGGAAACCGTCACGGAACTGCTGGCCAAGATCCAGGAGACCGGCCCCCCGCACGCCGCCCGTCACTTCGTGATGATGCGCGACGGAGCCATGGCCGCCGGCTGCCTGTTCGACCCGGCACTGATCTCCGAGACCTTCCTGCGCGGAGTCGACAGGCTCCTGCAGGTTTATGCCGCCACCGACTACAGCGGACCGGCGGGCCCGGACGACCTTGAGAGAACTTCAACGGACCCGGGGTGGTTCAATCAGGCCCATACCGGCTCTGTCAGGCCGATCGCGAGAACGACGGATTCCTGACTCACCCTCGCTTCGGTGACCGGTGCCGGGCGCCCCGTGTACACGCAGCGCTCAGCCTGCGCCGCGCCCACGCCCTGTCGATCGGCGCGACAGAACAGGACCATAAAGCCGACGGGCACACCGTCCGCCAGGTATCCGCCATGCTGACTCAGGCAGACCAGCAGTTCGCCCAGGGACCACACGAGCGCGATCCGGCCTGGGTCGCCCATCTCAGCGAAGCTGAACTGGCTGGAGAAGGCGGCTTGTGCTGGCGCGGGATCGGCCAGTTCCAGCGCGGCATCGCCGCCCAGCAGCACGCGATGGCCGGCTTCGGCAGTCGCTACCCGCGTTCCGTTCAGCTCACCCGGACCAGCCTGGCCGAAGGCCACCTCGGCATGGGCGAGATCGAGGCGGCCATGGACCACGCCCGCGTCGCCGTCGAGTCAGCCAAGGACCTTGCTTCCGCCCGCACAACCGCCCACCTTCGTCACCCACCTGCAGCCCTACCGCGACAACCGCCACGTGCAAGACTTCACCGACTTCCTACACGCCGAAACCGGCCGATCTGCCACACCTACAGCCGTTTGATCCATACGAACCAGGCAGCTCACGAAGACGATGCTTCGTGGAAGAGTAGAACGCAGCGATCATGAGCACGGTGAGGCGCTCACCTCCTGGCTCGGCCGTCTCACCGGGGTGTTACGGCCTGTCGGTCGAGCAGTTGCTGACCCATAACCTCGGCTTGGCGTCGGCGCGGTTCGACCGCAGCACAGACCTGGACTACCACACGCCCACGATCATTGTGCACGCGCTCGCCGCACGCCGCTGGCCGAGGTGCGGCGGCAGTTCGAGGTCAACGTGTTCGGGACGGTGGCCACCCTGCAGGCGGCGCTGCCCCACATGCGCCGGCGCCGCCGCGGGCACCTGATGGCCGTCACCTCCATGGGCGGGCTCATGGCCGTGCCCGGCATGTCCGCCTACTGCGGCAGCAAGTTCGCCCTGGAGGGCATCCTCGAGGCGCTGGGCAAGGAGGTCGCGCAGTTCGGGATCCACGTGACAGCGATCGAGCCCGGCTCCTTTCGTACCGACTGGGCCGGACGGTCCATGTCACGTGCCGCGCACACCATCGACGACTACGACACGCTGTTCAACCCCATCCGCGAAGCGCGGCAGAAGGCGAGCGGCAACCAGCTGGGCAATCCGGCCAAGGCCGGGGAGGCCGTCGTGCACATCACGTCGGTCGACCGGCCGCCGGCCCACCTCGTCCTGGGCTCGGACGCACTGCGGCTGGTCACCGCCGCGCGCACGGCCGTGGACAAGGACATCCGTACGTGGGAGGCGCTCTCCCGTACGACCGACTTCGCCGAGGGCGCTCAGCTCTGATGCCCGGCGACCACCCCGCGCGGAGCCGCCGCAGCACCGAACGCAAAGGCGATGTCAGGGAGCGGGCCATCCTCGACATCTGCGAAGCTCTGCTGGCGCAGAAGGGCTACGACGCCATGACCGTCGGCGACATCGCCCAGGGCGCAGGCATCACCCGCGGCGCCCTGTACTTCTACTTCGGCTCCAAGCAAGAAGTAGTCACGGCACTCGTGGCCAGGACCGTTGAGCACCTGTGGGAGCGCTCGCGGGCCACCGCGGAGACCGACGATCCGCGTCAGGCCATCGCCGCGGCCATGCAGCGCACGGTCGAGCTGTGGAACGAGCACGGCCTGGTCATGCGCACGGCGATCGACCTGTCGTTGACCGTGCTGGAGATCGGCGAGCTGTGGAGCCATACGGCCGACTTGTTCATCGCGGCCATCACCGCCGTCCTGGAACGAGCCGGCGTTCCGATCGGCACCGAGCCAGAACAAGCGCCGGCGATGGCCCGCGCCCTGTGCTGGATGATCGAGAGGACCTTCTACCACGCCTCGCAGGACTCCCACGAGGAGTTGCAGAAGGCATCGTCGACCTGCGGGCTGATCAGCGCCGGCCTGACCACCTGACCCTGCGCCTGCCGAAAACTCCGTCCACGCAGGTCAAGCGGCATATGAGTACTCGTGGAAAATCCCGCCGAGCCGATCTCGCCGGCGTATGTTCAGGTCGTCTATTCGCTTCGGATCAGTGATCGGATCCGGGATGGTACGCAGCGGAGCTGCTTGGTTCAGGGCCTGACGGGCTCGGTGCTGGTTGTAGAAGCGTTCGTACTCGCGCAGGGCGTGCCGAAGATGGCGTTCGTTCCATACGAGGCAGCGGTCGAGAAGCTCGTGACGGCACGACTGCCACCCACCGCTCCATCATCGAGTTCATGCGCGGCATCCGAACACCGGTGAGCACCGTCTTGATGCCGGCCTCGGCGAGGACCTCATCCATGAGCGCAGGGAACTTCCCATCCCTGTCACGGAGCAGAAAGCGTGCCCGGCAGCCCGCATCGCCCAGGTCCATCACCAGGTTCTTTATCGCCTGGATGGCCCAGTTTGCGCTCGGGCGCGCGGTGGTGCCGAGCACGCGGACGCGCCTGGTGGCGTCATATGGCGGGCGCCACACGAGGCCCCCACATGGCCATGACCTGGGCGGATGTAAGTGTCGGCAGGCGCAGAGTTGGCCCGCCTGGGCTACAGGATCGCGGCCTCCACGGTGTGGGAGATTCTGCACGCCGGCGGGAACAGCCCCGGACGGGCTGACCCCGTCCGGGGCTGTTCCCGCGTACGATGTCTCGCCGGGGCCCGATGAGGCACGGACATCGGCAGGGAGGCGCCTGCCGGCTCAGCCGGTGCGCCAGCCGTGCTTGATCAAGAGGTTGCGCGCGTCGTCGGCGATGGCCACGTCGGCCACGACAGCGTAGCGGGCGGCTACCAGCGACTGGTTGGTCAACAGGTCGCCTCGGCCGCGCGCGGCCCAGCACGCGGTCACGCCGAAGGCGGCGCCGAGCAGCGCGCCGAAGGCCATCCCCGCCAGCAGCGCCGCCCCCGGGCCCGCGACCAGTAGGACCATCAGGCTGGAAGGCAGGCCAAACCAGGCGCCGAGCGCAGCGCCCATGCCCGCCGCACGGGGAGTGGTCATCCGGCCCAGAACGTTCTCCATCAGGCGCAGGTTCTTCCCGACGATGCCCACTCGGTGCGCCGGAATACCGTTGTCGGCCAGGATGGCGACCGCCTCACGGGCCTGTTCGCAGGTGTCGTAGGAGCCGACCACCGGCCGGTCGCCGCCCGCGGCCGCAGATGCGATCGCCGGAGCGGTCTCGATCATGGCAGGTGCCTCCTTCCTAGGTGGGTCGCTTCAGGGCCGCACGCAGTTCGCGGACTTCCTGCTCCAGTTCGAGGATGCGGCGGATGGCGTTGAGCGTCATTCCCTGGCCGGTCATCGTGGTGACGTGCTGCAGCAGCCCGATGTCGTGGCGGGAGTAGCGGCGCTGCCCGCCGGGGGAGCGGTGCGGGCTGACCACGTCGTGCTGGTCGAGCCGGCGCAGGAAGGCCTGCTGCACCTGCAGCATCTCCGCGACCTGACCCAGGGAGTACAGCGGGGCGTGCTCATCGTCGAACGGCATGCCGGCCATCCGGACCTCCTCTCGAATGGCAAGGGCGGGCCCGTCGGCACCCGCCCTTGCCATGGACGTGCGTATCAGGCCCGGATGGCCTTGACGTCGCCCTGCTGGATCTCGACCTTGCGGGGCTTGGCTCGCTCGAGCACGGGGATGCGGACCTTCAGCACGCCGTTGGCGTACCCAGCGTCGATCTTGTCGCTGTCGAGGTACTCCGACAGGTAGACGCGGCGGGTGAAGGTGCCCATGGGGCGTTCGCGGACGAAGACCCGCTCGCCCTCGGGGATCTCCTCCTCGCGGCGAGCGCTGACGCTCAGCACTCCGCGGTCGACGGTGACCTCGATGGACTCGGGGTCGATGCCGGGCAGGTCGAACGTCAGCAGCACGTCGTCGTCGCGGCGCAGGCCGTCCATCGGCATGAGGGCGTCCGTGCCGGTGCCGAAGGTCCGGCGGGCCAGCTGGTCGAACTGGCGCTCGAACTCCTGGATGAACGGGTCGAGGGATGTGAGCAGCATGTCCAGCTCCCTTCGCGAGCTCTCCGAGAAGAACTTCCAACTTGGTTCGTATGTTAGCTACACCCATGAATGGATGCAAGCTGCCGAACGACGTTGAGGTGCCTCGGATGGACCGGGCGAGAAGAAGGGTTTGACACGAGCATCAGGCCCCGGCCATCGGAGAACTATGGGTCATGGAGATCAAGGATCGTCAATCCGGCGCGATCAAGCTGACGAAGATCGAGGCCGCCCAGGAGCCGTGCCCCGTCGTGGTCCTGGTCGTGCTCGCCCGTCGCCATCACCTCACCCCCGGCTCTGCCCGCTTTCACATCGATCACGTGGCATGGCGGCAGGTTCTTGCCTCAAAAGCGAAAGAAAATCTGTAGTCGCCACGGTAGACATTCGCGCTGTGGGCGGCTAGAGTTCCTGACATCGCAAGGGACGGATCCACGAGGGCAGCGCAGCACGAGCACCACGATGGGGCTGCCCGGACGGACGTGGACAGCAGTACAGAAAACAGCAGTACAGGACGAGGTAGAGGGCAGAAGGTCGGACTGCCGCGGCCAGTGTGGTTGAGCAAGAGGGCCGGGGCGGTGGACGCGCTGCCGCTTGCAGGAAGTCGGCGCCAGCGGTCGGGGTGCCGAGGTACGGATAACTGGAAGGGAGTGTTGAACGCCATCAGGATCGCCCGTCGCCGGCCGCATGTCGCCGCACGGGTACCGCAGCTCCACGAACAGGACGGTGGTCTACGGTCACGCTTACGCGATCCCCGCACCCCCGCATCGGGCGGCTGGTGCGGCATAAGTGAACCGCCCCTGCAGCACGCAGGCAGGGCCGGTCGATGGTGTTAAACCTCTGGGCCCCGGCGCATCATGCCGCCGGGGCCCCTGTTCGCATTCGGGAAGGTTGAATGGATCAAACACCTCAGGCAACGGTCACCGCCTCCAGGCAGGAGCGGCCCCGCCCCACCGGCGCTCACCCAGCCGATCACCCGGTCCAGGCGGTCGAAGCGGTCGGCAGTCTCGGGCAGCGGCTCGATGACGAGGACTATCCCGCCTACAGCATGGGCCGGGCCGCCGAGATCCTCGGCGTCACCCCGGCGTTCCTGCGCAGCCTCGGCGCCGCCAAGCTGATCGAGCCGCTACGCAGCGAGGGCGGGCACCGCCGCTTCTCCCGCTACCAGCTGCGCCTGGCAGCCCGCGCCCGCGAACTCATCGACGCCGGCACCCAGCTGGAAGCGGCCTGCCGCATCATCATCTTGGAAGACCAGCTCGCCGAGGCGCTGCGCATCAACGAAGAACTCCGCCAGCGCCACTGACCGCTTTCGGCCCCCGGCCACACCCGGGGGCATCAGGACCGGCCGCGCCCGAAACGCCGGGCAGCCCCACGACAGCGAGGCCCGCGCGGCGTCGGCCGTTGAAGCTGACCGCCCTTCTCCGAGAAAGACGTCCCGTGACCGAGGACCACGGCTCCCCCGAGCGCTTCACCGTCTCCATCGCCGTGCACGAGGACTACATCGTGGCGCGCGCGGCCGGCGAACTCGACTACCAATTCGCCGATCTGCTGCACCACCAGGTCAAAGACTCCTGGCAGTGCGTCTGCCGATAATTCCATCTGCCCAGGTCTTGGCCCTGTTGTAGTGTTCTGCGCAACATCCATGATCTTCAGCCGCCGCAGGGAAGCCATGCGGCATGTTGATCGGCTGTGCTTCTCCGCCTGGCCTATCTGACCGGCACGAACGCTTTCGCGGCGCTGCGGTTGCTGCCGATGGGTGTTCGGGACAAGGACGTCGAGATTCTCGCCCTGCGTCACCAGATCACCGTCCTCGAACGGCAACTCGTCCCCGATGTACGGGTGAGGTTCGCCCCCGAAGACCGCTTCTTCCTGGCGGCGCTCCTGACCTCACTGCCCCGAGCCGCCCTGCGTCGGCTGCGGCTTGTCGTCCGCCCAGACACCATCCTGCGCTGGCACCGCGAGATCGTGAAACAGCAGCATGCCCGTACCTGCTGGCCGGAGAGGCGAGGGCGCCCACCCGCAGTCCGCTCCATCCGCAACCTCATCCTGCGCCTGGTCCGAGAGAACCCATCCTGGGGATATCGGCGCGTACACGGGGAGCTCACCACACTCGGCCTCAAGATTGCACTATCCACGGTCTGGGAGATCCTTCAACAGGAAGGCATCGACCCAGCACCCGAGCGAGCCTCCACAACCTGGGCCGACTTCCTACAATCACAAGCCGATGCACTCCTGGCCTGCGACTTCATCGAAACCGTCACCCTCAACGGACAGCGCCACTACATCCTCGCCGTCATCGAGCACGCCACCAGGCGCATCCACATGCTTGGCACCACCACTCACCCCACCGCGGCGTGGGTGACCCAGGCGATAAGAGTGCGTTCCGCGAGCTGATGTCCCTTTCGTCGTTGGGGTTGGGTTAGGCCTGCTGGTCGGAGACCCGCCGTTCGGACTATGGGCGCGGCT
>NZ_JBFAMX010000078.1:0-29342 GCF_040659615.1 Nonomuraea sp. NPDC049784 | reverse complement strand
ATCGCGTTCAGCGAACCGGCGCCGCCGACCATGATGAACTCGTCCCGGTTGGCCTCCTTGATCGCGGCGAGCACGCCGATGCCCTGGTCGTCGGGCTCGGCCTTGAGCACGCCTCGGTCGCGGGCCTCCCGTACGGACGCCACGGCGACGATGTCGCCCAGGTCGCCGATGCTGTCGGCGTTCTGACCGGCCAGGGCGGCACGGTGGCGGCGGGTCGCCAGGTCGAACAGGGCGCGGCCGTCGATCTCGTCGGGCAGCAGCCGGGGCGGACGCAGCGTCGCCCAGGTCGTCCGAGCAACCCGGGAGAGCTCGGCGAGGATCTGCGCGGCGGAGTTGCCGCCGCCGACGACCAGCACCCGGCGGCCGTGGAAGGGCTCGGGGCCGCGGTAACCGGCGGTGTGCAGTTGCTCGCCGCGGAAGCCGCGGATGCCCGGACAGTGCGGGACGTACGGACGCCACCAGGTGCCCGTGGCGCTCACGACGATGCGGGCGTGCCAGGTGCCGGCACCGCTGTCCACGGCGAGACGGTCACCGGCACGTCGCACGGCCCGTACGGCGGCGGGGCGGACGATCGGCAGCCGGTAACGCTGCTCGTAGTCGGCGAGGTAGGCGACGACGTGGGCGGCGTCCGGGTAGCGGCCGTCGGCCGGGACGGGCATCATGCGTCCAGGCAGGGAGCTGTACTGCGCGGGCGAGAACAGCCGCAGCGAGGGCCACATGTGCTGCCAGGCGCCGCCGGGCGCCTGCTGGGCGTCCAGGACGACGAAGTCGACGCCCGCTCGCCGCAGGTGGTACCCGGCCGCCAGCCCGGCCTGCCCGGCGCCGATGACGACGACATCGGCCAAGCGGGGAGCTGCGCTCATACGGTGATGAGCTCCACGTCCACCGGACCGTTCTGCGGGGCGGACGTGGACAGTGGTGCGAACAGCGCGCCCAGCTTGTTCACCACTTCCGGGATGATCCGGTAGTAGACCCAGGTGCCGCGGCGTTCTCCGTCGATGAGGCCGGCGGTGCGCAGCACCTTCAGGTGGTGGGAGATGGTGGGGGCGGTCAGGTCGAAGACGCCGGTCAGGTCGCACACGCACGCCTCGCCGCCGGGGTGGGAGCCGATCATCGACAGCAGGCGCAGCCGTACCGGGTCGGCCACGGCCTTGAGCAGCGTGGCCAGTTCAGCGGCGTCGGCCTCGCCGAGCGGCTCGCGGGCGATCGGCGCGCAGCACTGGATCGTCACGGCGGTCATCCGGGGCTCCTTAATTCGACATTCGTCTAAATTATAGGCGATGGTAGGCGACCAGGGACAAGGCGGCGGTGACGCAGACGGCGGCCACCGCGCTCATCACCTAGGTGTAGCCGACGGCCTGGGCCAGGGCGACCGCACCGAGCGGAGCCAGGGCCTTGTCGGCGACGGAGAAGAGTGCGATGCGGCCCGACAAGGTGGCGTAGGCGGCGGTGCCGTACCGCTGCACGAGCAGGTGTGGCAGCGTGATGGAGCCGATGCCGAAGCCGAGCCCGAAGAGCAGGACGCAACCGATCGCCCCTGCGACGCTCGCTCCCAGAACCGGCAGGAGCAGCGCCGCGACGCCTTGCAGCGTATAGATCGCGGCTGCGATGAGTGCGGCGGGCAGGCGGGTCTGCAGGCCGGTGGTGACCAGCCGCCCGGTGACCGACAGGACGCCGAGCAGTCCGGCGAGCGTGGCGGCCAGGACCGGGCTGTGGCCGAGGTGGATGAGGTAGGTGACCAGCACGACGGCGATGACGGCGACCGCGCCGCCGCTGGCGGTGAAGGCGGTCACCAGCAGCCAGAACGGACGGCGGCGCACGGCGGCCCTGACGAGGTCGGCGCGTTCCCCGGCGGCCTCGGGTGTGCGGGCGTGGGCCGGGCGGCGGCGGATCACCAGCGCGTGCAGCGGGATCGCCGCCATTCCGTAGACGAGACCGAGGACCACGAGGGCCTGGCGCCAGCCGTAGGCGGCGACCAGCAGGCCGGTGAGCGGGATGAAGATCGAGGAGGCGAACCCGGCGACGATGGTGAGGGCCAGGATGCCTCGCGCACGGCCTCGCGCGTCGGCGCCGTACCAGGCGATGATGACGGCGAACGCGGCCTCGTACAGCACCATCGAGCAGGCGATGCCGATGGCGGCGAAGACCAGGTAGAGCTGCCACAGCGCGGTGACCTGCGACCAGGCCAGCACCGCCCCTGTGCCGAGCAGCGAACCGAGCGTCATCAGGGCGCGCCCGCCGTGGGTGTCCAGCCATCGTCCGGCGAGCGGGGCACAGACGGCGGTGATCAGCACGGACACGGTGAGCGCGGCGGCGACCTGGGCGTTGGTGGCGTGCAGGTGGTGGGCCATCGGGACGAGGAAGACTGAGAAGGCGTAGTAGAGCACGCCGTAGCCGATGGTCTGGGTGACGGCCAGCGCGGCCACGACCCGCCGGCCGTGCCGGGAACGCGGCGGACCGCCGCCCTGCTGTTGGAGGGCGGCGGTCGCGGCGACGGAACTCATGCTGGACAAGCGATCAGCGCCCGACCCTCAGTCGTGGTCGCCCAGTCGCCCGCGAGGGTTTCGGCGATGAAGCCCTGGGCCTGCAGCCGCCAGGCGAGCGTTCCTGCCATCCGGGCGATCGTCGGGCCGTAGCCGGGGTTGGTGCTGGGCTTGCGGGCGGCGACCAGTTCGTCGGCCAGCCGGTGGGCGGGCATCGGCTCGTGGTCGCAGATGAGGCGCAGCGCTTCCTTCTGGGCGGCGGTGGGGTAGCCGTCAGACATCGGGGTGCTTCCTTTCAGCCGCAGCAGCTGCCGCCGGACTCGGCCGACGCTCCGACGGTGGTGAGCGGGAGCGGGGCCGCCAGCAGGCCGCCGCTGATGCCAGTGGCCAGGCCGACGCGCTGCTCCTGGGCCTCGACCAGGTTGGAGGAGCACACGCCGGTCTCGGGCAGGTCGAGCTGCACGTCGCGGGCCGCCTCCCAGTCCCCGGCCAGCGCCGCCACCACGGAGCGGACCTGCTCATACCCGGTGGCCATCAGGAAGGTCGGGGCGCGGCCGTAGCTCTTGACGCCGACCGCGTAGTAGCCGGGCTCAGGGTGGGCGAGTTCGTCGACGCCGTGGGCCGGGACGGTGCCGCAGGAGTGCTGGTTCGGGTCGATCAGCGGGGCCAGGGCGCGGGTGGAGCCGAGCACCGGGTCCAGGTCCAGGCGCAGTTCGGAGGCGATGGAGTGGTCGGGGCGGTAGCCAGTCGCGCTCACGACCTGGTCCACGGTGACGCTCTGCTCGTGGCCGGCAGGGTCGCGGCTGATCACCTGGATGCCCTGGTCGGTGGCGTTGACGCGGTGGGTGAAGAAGCCGGTCAGCAGCGTGATGCGGCCGGATTCGACGTGGACGCGCAGCCGGGTGCCGAGCGCACCGCGGGCCGGGAGAGCGTCGGCGTCGCCGCCGCCATAGGTGCGGGTGGCGTCGCCGGCGCGGATCGCCCAGGTGATCGGCGTGTCCGGCAGCTCGGCCAGCGCGAGCAGGGTGGTGGCGGCCGAGTGGCCGGCGCCGACGACCAGGACGCGCTTGCCCTCGTAGCGGTCACGGTCTGTGCCGAGCACGTCGGGCAGGGCGTGGTCGATGAACACCTCGTTCTCGCCGTGGGCGGGCAGGCCGCTCGCGCCGAGCACGTTCGGGCTGGTGTAGGTGCCGGAGGCGTCGATGATCGCTCGCGCCTGCAGCTCGGTGCCATCGGCCAGGCGGATGAGGAACGGCACCTGCTCGCGGCCTGTCGTGCGCACGCGGTCGTAGCCGAGGCGGCTGATCGCGGTGACCTTCGCGCCGAGCCGTACCTTGTCGCTGAACAGCTTGGCCAGCGGGGCGAGGTAGTCGTCGATGAGCTCGGTGCCTGTCGGCAGCCAGTCGGAGTCCGGGGCCGTCCAGCCGTCGGCCTCCAGGAGGCGGCGGGCGGCGGCGTCGATGTTGTACCGGTATGGGCTGAACACTCGCACGTGCCCCCACCGCGCCACCGAGGCGGCGACGCGGTCACCGGCCTCCAGGAGCGTGAAGTCGATGCCGCGTTCGGCCAGGTGGGCGGCGGCGGCCAGGCCGACCGGGCCGCCGCCGATCACGACGACGGGCAGGTTGCTCGTCTGCCCGGAGGTGGCCCGCTGAGGGGTGGCGAACTGCTCGATCTCGACGGCAACGGTGCCGCAGCAACTGTCACTCATGACGGCTCTCCAGGTGGCGCGCGGGTTAGCGGAAGGACAAGGACGACAGGGCAGAGGCGCGGGCGCGCTCGATGGCGGCGTCGGCGCGGCAGCCGCGGTCGCACACCTCCGAAGTCGCCTCGTTGAAGGTGAAGCCCGAAACGTCGGCGGGGCGGCGCAGGCGGGTGAGCAGAGCGCGCATCGCGCACCTCCTGAATAGAAGTTCATCTAAACAGCTCAGATTCTGAACCACTACTTAGAGGATTGTCAAATTAGATGAGCGCCTAAGCTGAGGCATACGGGCCGTCTCCGGGCCGGTCAGCCGCAACCACCGGCAGAGGGACCATCGTCCGGCGGGCAGCATGCGGCCAAGGCTGCCTGAAGATCGGCCAGCGCCCGCCGCACCCGGTAGTAGATCACCCACGGGTGCCAAGGGCCTGGATGGCGGCGGTGATTCCCTTCCTGTCGTAGCCGCTGGTGGGCATGGCGGCGCCGTGGGCGTGGCGGATGATGCCCTGGGAATCGATGAGGATGCTGCCTGACTGTTGCAGCGAGCCGAAGACCTTTCTGCTCAGGCCGATCATCTCGTGCGGGGTGCTGCGGCGGCCGGTGAGGACGGGGAACGGGATCTGGCGCTTGGCCTTCCACTCGGCCGCTGCTTGGCGGTCCTCGGGAACCGCGACAAGCACCTGGACGTCGGCGGCAACGAGCTCGTCGCGCCGCCGGATGAGGTCTTGGACGTGCCTGTTGCAGACCGGGCACGACGTCGACCGCATGAAATAGACGAGCACGGCATGGTCGCCCTGGTAGTCGGACAGGCGGACGGCCCGGCCGTCGGTGTCTTCCAGCACTACGGCGGGCGCGGGTGATCCGGTTTCGAGCATGGCGGAACTCCCCTTCAACTCGGGTTGTGGAAATACGGTCCGTTCAGGTCAGGCGCTGGTGGTTCCGGGGTCGTGCGGGCCGCCGGTGGCGTCGGTCTTTGCGCCCAGGCTGAGCCGGACCGTGCTACGTGCCCGGTGTAGCTGGGACTTCATCGCGGCGTTGCTCAGGCCGAGCACCTCCGCGACCCTTCGACCCGGGTAGCCCAGTACATCTCGCATGATCAATACTCTGCGCTGAACGTCCGGCAGCTCCCTGATCGCCTGCGCGACGAGTTCGGCTTCCAGGCGCCGGATGACCTCGTCCTCGGCTGACGTCACCAGACCGGCGCCGGCCTCGTCATAGCGGTCGACCAGCAGTCGAGCGCGGCGCACGCACTCGTTCCGGACGATTCTGAACATCCACGATGCCAGCGCCCCGGTGGCGCGCAGTGAACCGATCTTCCGGTAGAGGATGATCAGCGCTTCCTGCGCGGCGTCCTCGGCATCCTGCGAGGACGCACAAAGATGCTCCGCGAAGCGCCGCACGTGAGGATGGGCGCCATGGACCACCGCTGTGATCGAGTCTCGATCACCTGCCTGCGCGGCCTCGATGAGCTGCGTGCTCGCCCAGCCGCGGTCAGCCACATCCGCCCCCTTGCCATCGGAACGAGGTGGTGACCAGTGCCTGCGGCACAGCCGGTATCACGACGTCACTCATCTGCATCTCCTTCCCAGCGTGACCGTCACCCCATAAGAGGCCCCCACACCGCGAAAGGATTCACCGTCTCAGGACCAACCTCGCCGGCCGCACCCCGAGCAGTACACCGATGAAGCTCAACCCATCTCCCGGAGAGGCGCTGCACCCATCGAGTTTGCCCAGCAGCTCAGGCCCTTTCTCCTAACCTCAGCCTCCTGACGTGGCACATGTCACCTTCGAACCGGCTAGGACGTCTTGGGCTCGGGGGCGACCCAGAAGTCGTCGGGCAGCTTCTGGTCGGACTCCAACTTCGTGAAGGTGGGGAACTTCTTGGTATCGATCTCCACGGAGGAGAAGTCCACCTCGCTCAGCTCCGCCCGCGGAAAGCCGTTCTGATCGAGGTGCGTTTTCGCCATGTCGTCCAGTCGCTTGGCCTGGCCGGCGATGACGCCAAGAGCGGTCGCCTGTCCCACGATGTAGGTAAGGAGCACGGCGTACATCCCGGTCAGCACCTTGTCCGCGGCACTCGCCAGATACTTCAGGTACACGCGAGCAGTGATGGGCGACGTCAGCATCATGGTGAGCGCGTATATGGAGGCTGCTGAGATCGTGATGCCCAAGCCCGCCATCGCCTTCCCGAACGCCCGGAACGCGAAGGCCGTGGTCTCGAGGGTGTCGCCCATTTTGTCGAGCGCGTCCCTCAGGTCTTCGGTAGACGTGTGCATGTGGCCCGTCACCCGGGAGAACTCGCGCTGATCGTCGGCGATCCAGCCTTTCCGCGCCGCAGCGGGGAGCCCGGCGAGCGTCTCGACGGGGCGGTCAAGGGCTTTGGCCGCGTTTCTCCAGAGCTTGGCGGTCTTTTCGACCTTTTCCACGTCCATGTCCACGTTCTCCAGCAAGGAGAGTCCCACCATGGGCACGCCCGCGTAGAGACTGAGCCGCCGGATCGCAAGGATGGTTTCCCTGGGCGCGATCATCGGTACTTCACCGTGCTCGCCTGCTCGGCCCTCAGCCAGTTGCGGGCGCAGGTGGACAACGCGCTGGACATGTCCTCGGCCACCACGCGGCCGTCGTCCAGTGCATCAATGCAGCCTTCATACGCCTTGTCGTACGCTGACTTGAAAATCTTCGACATGGTCTTGCCGAAGGTGGCGTCGTCGAGGTCGGCCTCAAGCCAGACGCGTTTCTTGCTGAGGAGGAAGTCATCCCAGATGTCGCTGTACTGCTCGCTCATCGCGTAGATCGTGTTCGAGGTGATGAAACGTGTTTCTTCCCGGGAAGACATGCGGCTCCTCATGATGTGGTGCGTCGAAGGTCATCTTTGCGGCTCGACAGGCCTTGATCATCTTGGTTCACCCGATGTTCGGCGGAATGCCGCCGTTCACTAGAGGCCGGTTCAGACACCATTGATCAACTCGCTGTCATGTTCGACGTCACGCCCGAAGAACTCGAGAAGATCAGTAGGCAAGCCGACGAGGCCATGGCGAAACTGGGCGAGGCGATGCGCAGGCTTCGTGACGTCACCGGCGAGGTCATGGCGGCGGGCGGGAAGATCAAGGCCACCGTGGAGGCCGACGGCCTGGTCCGCGACCTCCGGCTCGACCCGCGCGTGCTGCGGACGATGGGCGCCGACGAACTGGCCGAGGCAATCGTGGCGGCGCTGCGCGCAGCCCAGATGTCCGTCCGGGAGCAGACGGAGGAGCAGGTACGCGCAGTGGGCATCGACCACGCCGACCCCCTGCCCATGGACCCGGCCGAGGCCCGCGCCCGCCTGGACTCCCTCCAGTCGGACTTCATCGCCGCCCTCCAGAACCGGTAGCCGAGGTAGAGGGTGTCGCCGTCGATCGCCAGCCCTTCGAAGCGTGGGCCGGCTGCGCCAACACCTTGGGATCGCCACGCTGGTGAGGTTGACGGCCATGTACAAACGCCCGTCCAGGACAGAGCCCAGAGCGCGATCCAGGCGCCCGTGAGCACCCAACCGAGCATGACCCGGAAAGGGCCAGACCACGGCCATCGGCGCCATCCCGCCGATGGTTGGGTTGCCCTGGCCGACCGTACTGCTGCCCATAGGGGTCTTGCGATTGTGGCGGGTAACCCATGGCGCGGCTCCAGGTAGAGACAGGGCCTGATGGGACGTTCCAAGGGTTGGCCCAGACCACGCGTCCGGATCCGGGCAACCACCCTGGTGGGGAGTCGGCATCCGGACCGTGGACGTCAGGAGTTGCGTGGCACTATCAGGCCGGATTCGTAGGCGAGGACGACGAGTTGGGCACGATCGCGGGCCTGAAGCTTGGCCATGGCCCGGTTGATATGGGTTTTCGCGGTCAGCGAGCTGATCACCATGCGGCCGGCGATCTGGTCGTTGGACAGACCCTGCGCCACCAGGGCGACGGCCTCGCGTTCGCGGTTGGTCAGCTCTTTCAGTCCCGTACCGGCGCCGGTGTCGAGCGGCTGGGTGACGTACCGGTTGATCAGCTTGCGGGTGATCGACGGTGCGAGCATGGCGTCACCGCGCGCGGCGACGCGTACGGCGTGCAGGAAATCTTCCGGCACGATGTCTTTGACGAGGAATCCGGCCGCACCGGCGCGCAGCGCGTTGAAGACGTATTCGTCCATGCCGTAGTTGGTCAGGATGACGACGTGCACCCCGGCCAGGGCCGGGTCCGCGGCAATGCGCCGGGTCACCTCGATGCCGTCGACGACCGGCATCTGGATGTCGATGAGCGCAACGTCGGGCAGGTGTTCCTTGACCAGGGCCAGGCCCTCCTGCCCGTCGGCGGCCTCGGCCACCACCTCGATGTCGTCCTCGAGGTCGAGGAGCGCGCGGAAGCCGCTGCGGAGCAGCGGCTGGTCGTCGACCAGCAGGACACGGATCATGATGTTCGGTCCACGGGAAGTTCAGCCTGTACGGTGAAGCCGCCCTCGCCGCGCGGTGCCGCCAGCAGGCGACCGCCGAGGGCGGTGACTCGTTCGCGCATCCCGAGCAGCCCGACGCCGGGCACCGGGGCGATGTCCGAGGTGGCCTTGCCGTCGTCATCGATGCGTACCGCGAGGGAGCCGGGACGGTAGTCGATCCGGACCGACGCCGTCGCCGCGGCGGCGTGGCGGGCGATGTTGGTGAGGGACTCCTGAACGATCCGGTAGACGGTCCGGTCCACCGCGGCCGGCACGTCATGGCGCTGTCCCTCGATCGTCAGCGTCGCGTCCAGGCCGGTCGTCCGAGCTCGTTCAACCAGTTCCGCAACGTGGTTGAGCCCGCGTGGCGGGGTCGTGTCGTCGTCGCGCAGCGCCTCCAGGGTCGCGCGCAGCTCCCGGGTCGCCTCACGTCCGGCCTCCTGGATCGCCAGCAGGGCCTCCGGCACCTGTTCACCCCGCTTGCGGGCCACGTGCACGGCTACTTCGGCCTGCACCTTGATGATCGAGATCTGGTGGGTGAGCGAATCGTGCAGCTCCCGCGCGATGTGCAGCCGCTCCTCGTCGGCGCGGCGCCGCGCGGTCTCCTCCCGGGTGCGCTCGGCTTCGTCCGCCCGACCCTCGGCCTGCCGCAGCGCTTCGCCCGCGGCACCGGCCGCGATCAGCCAGGCCAACTCGAGAGCGCCCCGGGCCTGCGCGAACGCCTCACCTGTGTCGTGCAGGCCCGAGGCCAGGGCCGCGAGAGGGAGCACAGCCAGCATGATCACGCTCGCCGCCACCGTGCTGGTACGGTGTCCAGCCCGTACGGCTGCGTACACCGCGAACAAGTACGCGACGGCAGGCACGTCGAAACCGGCCACCTGGTAACCCACCGCGCACAGCCCGGTGACGGCCAGGACGAGAACCGGAGCCCGGCGGCGCGCGGCCAGCACCAGGCCCCCAGCCGTCAGCAGCGCGTAGCCGAGCAGGTCGAGGTACGTGGCGGAGTGCTGTCCGGACAGCCCGGTGACGAGCAGCGTGGCCGCCACACCGATGGCGATCACCCAGTCTGCGACACCAGGCCGGACAGCGAACCGTCCTGTGCTCATGCGCGCACCATAACCGATTGTCCGCGCGGGCAAATCCTACGCACGGACGACCGGCGCCTACCGCACACGCAGTACCTTCCCGGTTCCTGCAGCGTCCGCAGCAACCGGCTACGGCAACGGCGGCAGCCCGAATTGCCCACGCCCGCCCGACGACCGGCCACAGGTCCGGCGGACATCATCAAGCGACGAGCAGTCATAGGAGGAGAAGGAGCACCCCGTGTCCATCCGTCACCTGATTACCGCCGCGCACGTCTGGGTCCAGCCGGATCCCGTCAGTTCCTACGCCCTGACCACCGGACGTCTCTGGTCCGTCGTGGCCGCGCTCCTGGGGCTGGCCGGCGTGGTCATCGGTGGGCTCGCGCTGGCCCGCTCCGCGGGTCGTATCGGCACCGGCTCCGGAAGACGCGGGGCCAACGTAGCCCTGGTAATGGGGCTGGCCGGCGCGGTCATCGGCGGGCTGGTCGTGGCCGCCGCCGATGGTGGTCCCGGCACCGGCTACGGAATAGTAGGGGGTTACGTGGCCCTGGTGGTGGGGCTGATCGGCATCATCCTCGGCGGGCTTGCTCTGACCCGCTCCCGCCGCACCGGCTGACCGGCTGACCGGCGCGAATACGAGCGCGTCTTCGGCTCTGCCTGAAGACCACCCAAACGGAAAAGACGACCTGAGCGGTGCCCACCGCGCCGAGCAACTCGCCCAGGAGATCGTCAACGACTCTCTGATGAGCGGGCCGTGATCGCCCGTCGCAGGCCGTATGCGGCGGCGCCGACGCCCAGCACCGCGACTCCGGTGATCACTGAGGAAAGCGGCAAGGCGAAGGCGAGGACCAGGCAGCCGGTCAGGCCGGCGGCGGGTATCAGCCGTACCGGGCGGCCCTCGCCGGGTGTGAGGGTCCAGGCGCCGGCGTTGGCGATGGCGTAGTAGACCAGCACACCGAACGCCGGTGCCTGGGGAGGCGGTTAGACCAATGAACGTGCAACTGCCAGCCGACCCCGCAGGTCGGCTGGTGTGGGCCGGTCGCATGCCACAGGTGTACTGGACGATCAGGAGTAGTCGTCTTCGTCGTACTGCTCCAGGTGGAGTAGGGTGCGGATCTTTCCCACCGCCGGTTTTCCGTCGTGGCGGGCGGCGTTCAGCACCTCCTGGATGAGCGCGTCGCGGGCACGGGCACGCGCGCCCAGGAGCCAGTGCCGTTGCGCCTTGAGCGATTCGGCCTTGAGCTGCCCCATCGGCCCGCGCAGCGCCCTGGGCCAGGCGGTGTCGGTCAAATGCCGGATCTGCGTCCTGTTCGCGGTGGCGACCTGCGCTGCTCGGCGGCGTAGCACCGCGACAGGCTGGCCGCCGTTGATCGCCTGCTCGAGTCGCTCGAGCGCGATGTTGTACGGCCGCACGATGCCCAGATAACGCCGGGCCGCCTGATCAACGGTAAGCGGCACTGGGCTCGGCGTCGCCCGCGGCGAAGGAGTTACGGACTCCACCCGCGGCTCGGGGCTCGGGGACATGGTCGAAGGGAGCGCGACCGACGGTGGTACGTCGACGGGGTCGCTCGAGCACCCGGCGACCATGGTGGCGACCATCAGTGTTCCTGCAAGGATGCGCACAAGTCCGCAATTGATCCACTCAGTCGTCGGCATGTCAAGATGCTGAACCGCCCGCCGTAAGCCGTCCAGGCGGCCAGGCATCCCCGCCGGGCGCCTCGCTTACCGTGCGACGCACCTTCTCCAATCGCAAGGAAACCCTCACCATCACCTTGCCGGCTGGTCGCCGAGGGCACCGCCGATGAGCTCAAGCGCCGGGTTCCCGGCAGCCACGTCCGGCTACGGTTCACCAATCGGCACGAACTCGACGTCGCGGCACGGGTCCTGCACGAGTCCACAAGGGACGACGAAGAGCTGACCTTGCGTGTTCCCGGCGATGGCGGGGTGAGGTCCTTGCGCGCACTGCTCGATCGGCTCGATGCGCAATCCATAGAAGTCGAGGAATTGTCGGTGCATACACCGGACCTGGATGACGTCTTCCTCGCCCTTACCGCTTCCCGCAGTGGCTCGGCGCGATCGGCATCGTCGTGCTGACGGCACTGGCGATCAGCTGGCTGACCATCGCGGCCGGTCTCGCGGCGAAGACACCGGAAAGCGCGGGCATCCTCGGCGTCCCGCTGATGCTTCTTCCCTTTTTGAGCAGCGCATTCGCGCCGGCCGACAAAATGGGGCCGGGTGCGCGGCAATTCGCGGAGTACCAACCGTTCACCCCGATCATCGAAACCCTGCGCGGGTTTCTGACCGGCACGCCATCGGCGGGCACGGCCATCACGGCGATCGCCTGGTGTGCCGGGCTCACGTTGATCGGCTACCTGTGGGCGCGCGCGACGTTCACGAAGCGAGCGTGATCTCGGCCAGCTCACGCCAATCCCGCCGCTGTCCGTCGCGGGTCGCCTCGGCGAACACGGTTTCGCCGAGGTGATTCCGCGTCTCCGCGGCGATCCTGGAAACGTCCGGCTGCGAACGATCCGGCGTACCGCGCACGCCGTCGCTCGCCGCGAGCAATCGCACGGCCTGCTCATACTGGCCCTGGCGCAGCGCGAGATCCGCGATCCCGATCAGCACCTCGGCGATCAGCGGCGGATACGTCGTCCCCACAGCCGCGCCGAGCGCGTCGCTCCGATGCGCGCGGGCCTTCTCGAGGTCCTCGGTGAGGTAGCCGTACAGGTCCATGGTCTTGGCGCGGGCCAAGTCGCTCAGTTCCTCCTCGCCCATCATCGCCCGCACCGTGGCCAGGTGCTCGTATGCCTGGTCCGGCTCGCCGCGCCAGCGGGCCAGCTGCGCCTCCGAAAGCGCCAGCTCGGCAAGCGTGTCCGGCCAGGAGATCCCGTCCGCGCACCGCCGCGCTTCGGCCATGGCGGAGGTGCTGGATCGCTCATCGCCGAGCAACCAGTACAGCTGAGCCTGCCGCGCCCGCAGGCCGACCGCGTCCTCGGTCGAGCCCAACTCGGTCAGCGCCTCGGCCGCCTCGTCGTAGTGCTCACACGCGCGTGCGAGTTCGCCGCGCATGGCAAGCCGATCGGCCAGGAAGGTCAGCGCCAACGAGATCCCCATCCGGTCACCCAGCGTGCGGAACTCTGCAAGGGCGATCTCGGCGTCGATGTCCACGCCAGTCTCGTCGCCGCCGAGCGTGAGCCGGAATCGGCCACGAGTGAGCCTGGCCTGCGCGCGCACCCATGGATGCTCGTCGGCGATGAGCGGCTCGAACACGGACAGGAAATCCGTCGGTTCCTGCAGCATCCGCTCCCACAGCTCGACGAACCCGAGCATGACGTGGCGATGCCCGCTGCGCTGGGTGAGCCGGTGCGCCTCGTGGATCCATTCCTGCGCCTGATACTGATCGCGGCCGGGCCCGGAGGTCATGAACACTGTCACGATGGCGTACGCGATCGCCCGCACCTCATCGGACACCTCACCCTGCAGCGAGGCCGCCGCGACGCTCAACTCGGTGCCCTCGGCCCGGTGCCCGCTGAGGAAGTAGTACCAGCCCACGGCCGCGACCAGCCGCATCGCCTCCTGGGCCCATCCCTCGGCGATCGCCCCGCGCAGGGCCGTACTGATGTTGTCGTGCTCGGCCTTGAGCGTGGCCAGCCACTCCAGCTGCTCGGCCCGACGCAGTTGCGGCTCGGCCGTCTCGGCCAGCTCGGTGAAGTAGGCAAGGTGCGCCCGGCGCGCCAGCTCGGTCTCCCCGGCTTCGGCGAGCCGGTGCGCCGCGTATTCCCTGATGGTGTTGAGCATCCGGTAGCGCGGCGTGCCCTCGCCGTCGGCGAGCAGCAGCGACTTCTCGATCAACGCGGTCAGCAGGTCGAGCACCTGCTCCCCGGCGAACGCCTCGTCGCCGCACACCCGTTCGGCCGCTTCCAGGCTCACCCCGCCGGAGAAGACCGAGAGCCGCCGCAGCACGCCACGTTCGGCCTCGGACAAGAGATCCCAGCTCCAGTCCACCACCGCGCGCAGCGTCTTGTGCCGGGAAAGCGCCGTACGGCTGCCGCCGGTCAACAGATGGAATCGGTTGTCGAGCCGGCGTGCCAGCTGATCGATGGACATGGTGCGCAGGCGTGCCGCGGCCAGTTCGATCGCCAGCGGCACCCCGTCGAGCGCCCGGCAGATCCGCGCCATGGCCGACAAGGTGTGCGCGTCGGAGCCGATGTCCTTGCGTACCAAATCCGCGCGGTCCCGCAGCAGCCGCACCGCGGGCGAGGAGGCGACCTCGGCGGGGTCCGCTCCCTCCGCGGGCAGCGCGAGTGGCTCGACCTGCCACAGCACCTCCCCGGTGATACCGAGCGGCTCCCTGCTCGTGGCCAGAATCCGCAGCCTCCGGCACTCCCCCAGAAGCCGATCCGCGAAGGCCGCGGCCTCCTCGATCACGTGCTCGCAGTTGTCCAGGATCAGCAGGATCGCGCGCTCCCGGACCGCGGCGATGAGCCGATCCATCGGTTCCCCACCGCGCGCATCACCGAGCAATGCCTGGTCACGAAGGCCGATCGCGGTAAGGACGGCCTGCGCCAGCTCACCGCCTGCCCGCACCGAGGCCAGTTCGACCAGCCACGCCCCATCCGGCAGCTCGGCGAGCACCGTCCGCGCGGTCTCCGTGGCCAGCCTTGTCTTGCCGGAGCCACCCGCCCCCGTCAAGGTGACCAGTCGATGCCCGATGGTCAAAACGGCGACCGCGGAGATGTCCTCGTCCTTGCCGACGAAACTCGTCAGCTCGGCGCGCAGGTTCGTCCGGCGGTTCTCCGCCCGCTCGCCCAGCTCGCCACGCAGCAACGCGGTGTGCAGCGCGGAGAGCTCGGCGGATGGATCGGTGCCCAACTCCTCAGCGAGCCGCTCGCGCGTCCGCTGGTACACGATCAACGCTTCATTCCCGCGCCCCGCCTCGGCGAGCGCTCGCATTAAGGCCGCCACGAACCCCTCCCGCAGCGGGTACGCGGCAACCAGCTCGGTCAGCTCGGAGACCAACTCCGAGCCACGGCCGAGGCGAATATCCGCATCCACCCGATCCCCGAGCGCGGCGACGTACAGTTCGTCCAGACGCGCGACCGCGGCGTCGAACGCATCGCTGTCTCGCAGTGCGATGTCCGCCATGACCGTACCGCGCCACAATGCCAAGGCCGAGCGCAGCAGATCCGCCCGCGCCGCAGGCTCGGCGGCACGGGCCTGACCGACCAGGTGCTCGAACCTGCACACGTCCACGGCATCAGGAGCCACGGCCAGCCGGTACCCGCCGGAATCCGCCTCGATCACACCGTCCGGCAACACCCTGCGCAGCCTGGACACCAACGCCTGCAAGGCATTCACTTCGTCCGCGGGCGGCCGTTGCCCCCAGATCCAGTCCACCAGCCTCGCACGCGTGACGATCCGGCCAGGTTCGAGGGCGAGTGCAGCCAGCAGTGCGCGCAGCCGAATCCCAGGAACCTCCATCACGGCCCCATCGCCGTTCCGGACCTCGAACGGTCCGAGCAATTCGACTCGCACATGAGCAATTTAGCCGAACCGTGGCGACGACCGACCAGGGCCTGCACCGAAGTCCGGTTAGAGCCATTCGTTGATCACGATGAGAACCGCGGCTTCGTAGCGCACCGCAAGCGTAGCCACAGCGCGATGGCGTTCGAGCCGGTTGATACCGCACGGCCGACGTGCGACCGGCTACCTCCTTCCGCACGTCGGGCACAACGTCGGTCCCGGTGGCGGTCATCCAGGTCCAGCTGTAGGGCCCCTGGTCAGTTGGCAGCTTCAGAGCAGATCTTGATCGTTGTCGATGGTGTCATCGGTGGTCTGAAAGGAATTTCGCGCAGCTGTCACAAGCCTGGAGGCTGTCCGGTCTTAGCTGGCGACCGGGTGGCAACGAGGTGGCCCGGTGGACGAAAGGGATCGCGATGAAGATCGTGGTAGTCGGCGGGACGGGCCTGATCGGGTCGAAGCTGGTGACGAAGCTGGGCGAGCATGGTCACGAGGCGGTGGCGGCGGCGCCGAATACCGGCGTCAACACGCTGACCGGCGAGGGGCTGGCCGAGGTGCTGGTGGGTGCGCAGGTGGTGATGTCGAGATCGCCCGCTTGGAAACGGCACTGACCGTGGTGCCGGAGGCCGAGCCGCCATCTCGCGGCGTGCCCGGCGGGCGATCCCACATCTCGCTCCGTTTCACCTTCACCATGCTGTGCGACCCGATGCTCGTCCTGGTGGACGACGAAAAGCTCGCCCGGCGCAAGGACCGCCGCGCTCCTCGTCCGTCCTGAGCGCGGCCAAGCTATTGCGGCATGACGGAACCTGTGAGCCCCTGCGGAAAGGAAGCACATGAGCAACACGTTGAATGGAAAGGTCGTCCTCGTCACTGGAGCGTCGTCGGGCATCGGCGAGGCCACTGCGCTGGCCCTCTCAGCGGAGGGGGCCCTGGTCGCGGTCGGGGCCCGGCGCGCCGACCGGTTGGAGACTCTGGCGAGCAAGGTGCCCGGCGAGGTGCTGGCCCTTGAACTGGACGTGACCGACCAGGAGTCGGTGCGGGCCGCGGTCGCGAAGACCGTCGAGCACTTCGGCGCCCTGGACATCCTGGTGAACAACGCCGGGGTGATGCTCGCCGGCCCGATCGCGGGTGCGGACACCACGGAATGGACGCGCATGATCGATACCAACCTGCTCGGGTCGATGTACACGGTCCACGCTGCGCTGCCGTACCTGCTGGAGCGCAAGGGCGCCGTCGTACAGGTCTCCTCGACCTCGGGCCGTACCGCGTCGGCCGGCAACGGCGCCTACGCCGCGACCAAGTTCGGCATCACCGCCTTCTCTGAGGCGCTGCGGCAGGAGGTCACCGCCCAGGGCGTGCGGGTCGTGGTCGTCGAGCCCGGCTTTGTCGCCACCGAACTGACCGACCACATCACGGACCCCACGATGCAGGCTGCCGCGCAGAACATAGCCGCCTCCATGCGCACCCTGCAGCCCGAGGACATCGCCAATGCTGTCGTGTACGGAGTCACCCAGCCGGAGCACGTCGCGGTCAACGAGATCCTCATCCGCCCGACCGACCAGACGCGGTAGGCGAGCGACACCGCCCCCGCGCAGGGGCGACCTTCGCCGCGCCGGACGTACCACGGGCCGGCGCGGCCTCGGCGAGTACGAAGACCCTCCAACCCGCAGGTCGATCATCCGGGCAGGCTGCTCACTCTGATCGCGTCCGCCGCCGGCCCACCGCGTAGCGACAGCGGCCGGGGCCTTACGGGCACGCTGGATCGCGCTGGCTCGCCACGTCGGTCTGATGCGGAATGGCGGGGTCTGTCTTAGGCCGTGTCTGCTCAAGGCTGTTGGTTGATGACGGCGATGAGGTCGAGGCTCTACACACGGTTGACCGGGTAGCCCGGGCTATGCGTGACAGGAAGCTGGGTGTGACGTGCGTCTCATCGCCGACGATCGCCCCAATGCCGGGACTCGATCGTCGGGCATGACTATGTAGAGGGGCCTGGCTTTCGAGCGCTCGCTGGAGCGGAGCCCGGCGGTCCTCAACTCCACGACGACATTTGTCCAAGACCGATAGTCGGCAGCCCATGCATCATTCCCTGCATGAGTGAGTACGACGTTGAGCAGTCGCATGGGATGCACGTGGTCCACGACGGCCCGCGGCAGGCGCCACCGCTGTTGCTCATCCACGGATCGGGGGCCTCGGGCGCCTTCTGGGGCCCGGTGGTCCCGGCACTGACCGGCCACCATCACGTCATCCGGGTCGACCTCCCGGGCTGCGGCCAGTCCCCGCCTGGGCTGTCATACGACGTGCCCGTGCAGGCGGCCCGGGTGGCGGAGGTGCTCGACGACCTCGGCCTTCGTCGCATCGCCGTGGCCGGGCATTCCAGCGGCGGCTACGTCGCCACCGCGCTTGCCGAACAGCGCCCCGACCTGGTGGGGTCGCTCGCGCTGATCAGCTCCGGCCCGAGTCTCGATGCGTTCCTTCCGCAGCCGTTCATCCTTCGGGTCCTGCTGGCCCCGCCTCTCGGCCCGCTCCTGTGGCCGAGGCGTTCGGACGCGATGATCCGCGGTGGGATCAGGGCGACGGCCGCTCGCCCGGTGGACGTCCCGGACGACTTGGTCGCCGGCTTACGAGGCATCACGTACCGCACGACCAGGGCGGTGCTGCGCGGGAACGCCGCCTACATCACCGAGCGGAGCGTGCCCGACCGTCTCACCGCCCTCGAGGTCCCACTGCTGGTGATCTTCGGCGCTGCCGACCCCCGCTGGGAGCCGTCGTCGGCGCACCAGTACGACGCGGTGCCGAACGCGCGGGTCGAGCTGCTGCCCGGCGTCGGGCACCTACCCATGCTCGAAGCGCCCGAGGCGACCAGCGAACTGCTGCTGGACTTCACGGCAACGGGCCGCTGACACCCCGCCCGTGATCCCTGAGACCTAGACTGGTCATGTGCTGTCGACCGGGACGCCACTCGACTGGGCGTGGGTGGACGTCGCAGTCCCGCGCCCGTCCGGTCGGCTGCCGGGGGTGAGCATGGCCGGGTTCCGCCCACGCGTTCCCGCACTGGTGGACATCGCCATGGTCGTGCACCCGTCCGTTACCCTGCTCATCGACCTGAGCGACGGAGAAGGCATCGTCTACGACGCCCAGGGCCGGCACGAGCGCGGCAGTGTCGTCGTCGGGCTCCTCCCCGGCGACCTTCGGGCAGCTGGCTATGGGGTTGCCGAGTGCCTCCAGATCCGGCTGGAGCCGGTCGTGGCGGCTGCGGTGCTCGGCGCATCGGCCGAGCTCAGCGGGACGGTGGTATCCCTCGAGGATGTCTGGGGCCGCGAGGCCGGGCGGGCCGGGGACAGGCTGCGCGCCACCGCGTCGTGGGACGAACGGTTCGCGATCGCGGCGGAACTCCTCGGCCGGCGGCTGGACGCCCGCCCACCGGTCGATCCGGAGGTCGCCTACACCTGGCGGCGGACGCTCACCAGCCGGGGGCGGATGCGGGTCGAAGGCCTGGCGGACGAGGTCGGCTGGAGCCGCAAGCGCCTGTGGTCCCGCTTCCGGTCCCAGCTCGGCATCACACCCAAACGCGCCGCCCGATTGGTGCGGTTCGACCACGCCGCCCACCTTCTCGCGGCGGGTCACGCCGCCGCCGACGTTGCCACCGAGAGCGGCTACGTCGACCAGTCCCACCTCCACCGCGAGGTCAAGGCGTTCGCCGGGCTTACGCCCACGGCCGTGGCCGTCGCGCCGTGGCTCGCGATTGACGACGTTGCGTGGCCGGATTCATCGCCGACCCGGAGCCCGGTGACGGGTGGCGAACGCATCCCCGACCTTCGTTGAACAGCCTGCCCGCGACGATCTGGCATTTCGTGAAAACCGGACGCAGATCATGACCAAAGATCGCTATACGTGCCCGGCCAGGCCCTCGGACAGCAATGTGAAGGCGTGTTCGGCGTCGGCGACCGCCTGCGGATAGCGCTCGTCAGCGGACTGGCCGTCGGCCAGCGCCTGGGAATTGTCCATCGACAACAGCCAGTGCATGCCCACCACCTGCATGGCCGCCAGGCGCGCGGTCAGGGCGGGGACGCCGGCGGTGTCCTGGAGCGCCTCCGCGAGCGCCTGTTCCGAACCCTCCTGAAAGCGGATCGCCCTCGTTCGTAGCGCCGGATTCTCCCGGACCATGCGGGTGAGCGCGATGATCTCCGGGACGTCGTTGAGGCCGGTGATCGGGTCGCGGTCGCGCAGGCCGTCCAGGAAGTGGTCACGGAGGGCGGCCAGCGGCCCGACGTCCGGCGGGCGGGCGCGCACCACGCGGCCCGCCTCGGTCTCGTGGTCGGCGAAGCGGTGGACGACGAGGTCCTCCTTGGCGGGGAAGTAGGCGAACAGGGTCCGCTTCGAGACTTCGGCAGCCTCAGCCACCTCCGCCACGGACACCTGGTCGAACCCGCGCTCAAGGAAGAGCGCGATGGCGGCTTCCGAGATGGCGGCATGGGTCCGTGCCCGTTTGCGTTCACGCAGCCCTGTCATGCCTCCACGGTATCAAAACCCTGCACTCGTACGTTTCTTGCGCTAGGTATATATTTGCACCTGGTCGAGTATTCGGAGGAACGATGACCGAAGTGATCGTGGCGGGCGCCGGACCCACCGGACTGACGATGGCCTGCGAGCTGGCTCTGGCTGGAGTGGACGTCCTGGTGGTGGAGCGCCTGCCGTACCGGATCGAGCAGACCAAGGGCGGCACGATCCAGCCGCGCACACAGGAACTGCTCGAACTGCGCGGCCTGCTGGAGCCGATGCAGGCCAGGGCGCTTTCACGCGAGCCGATGGGCGGGCACTTCGCGATGCTGCCCGTACCGCTCGACTGCACGGCGTGGGACACCGCGCACCCGTACCCGCTCGCGATCCCGCAGTGGGAGATCGAGGAGGTGCTGGAGGAGCGTGCCACGGCACTGGGGGTCAAGGTGCTGCGCGAGACCGCGGTGACGGCGGTGGAGCAGTCGGACGACGGCGTGGTCGTGACGGCCGGCGACCGGCGGATCGAGGCCCGCTACCTGGTGGCCTGCGACGGCGCGCACAGTACGGTCAGGAAGCTGCTCAATGTGCCGTTTCCCGGCAGGCCGGGGACGTATACGGCGGTGCTGGCCGACGTACGGCTGTCGTCGGTGTCCGACCTCGTGCCGAAGACCCCCGGGCACATCAGCACGCTCACGCGCGAGGCCGACGACCGCTGGGTGATGCTGGTGCCGCTGGGCGGCGGCCGCTACCGGTTCACCGGTGGGTCGGCGGGCGAGGAGGAGCCGGCCAAGGACAGGCCGGTCACGTTCGAGGAGATCTCCGAGCTGCTGCGCATCGTGTACGGCGAGCAGACCGTGCTGGCCGCCGTGGACAACGCCTCACGGTTCGGCGACGCCACCCGGCAGATCGACAGCTACCGGGTGGGCAACGTCTTCTTCGCCGGCGACGCCGCGCACATCCACCCACCCTTCGGTGGACAAGGCCTGAACCTGGGCGTGCAGGACGCCTTCAACCTGGGCTGGAAGATGGCCGCGGTGCTACGGGGCCAGGCCTCGACGGACCTCATGGACACCTACCACGCCGAGCGGCACCCGGCCGGAGCCTGGGTCCTGCACATCACCCGGGCGCAGCGAGTCTTCGCCAACCCCCGGCCCAGCGCGGACGTCATCGAGCTGCGCAAGGTCTTCACCGACCTGATGAGCCTGCCCGAGGCCAACAGACACCTGGCGGGCATGATGTCGGGGCTGTCGCACTCCTACGACCTGCCCGGCGACCACCCGCTGGTCGGTCACCGAGTCGCCGGTCTCGATCCGTCGCTGTTCCTGTCCGGCAGGCCTGTCCTGCTCGACCTGGCCGGGATCCTCCCGCACGACCTCGGTGCCACGAGCGCCCAGCCGGTGGACGGCCTGCCGCACGCGATTCTGGTCCGGCCCGACGGCTACGCGGCCTGGGCGGCGGACAAGGATCCCGACCTGGACGCCCTCATCGGCAATCCGTGCTGGTCCCTCATGGCGTAGGCCTGCGGGGAGACAGGCCCGACCACTCATACAGGCCTAGTGTGCCGACCGGAGTCTTCATCTGGCGTGCAACGTTGCGGGACGCGAGGACTGGAAGCTCACGCCGCGGCACGCTGCTGGAGACGGAACAGCTTCTCGGAGTTGCTCCTGCCGATCTTCACGCGGTCGTTTTCGCTGATGGGGCACTGGTCGAACCAGGGCGAGAGCTCGTCCATCGACTCGTAGGGGTAGTCGACGGAGAACAGAACGCGGTCGGCTCCGACCTCCAGGAGGGTGTCCAGCAGAGTCTGGGTACGGAAGACACCGCTGGTCGTGAGGTAGAAGTTGTTCCTCAGGTATTCGGTCGGGGGCTTCTCGTGCACGCCGTGGGTCTCGCGGCGCTGATGGCGCAGCCGGTGCTCGACCCTCGGCAGGGTGAAGGGGAGCGCCTCACCGAGGTGACCCAGGATGACGTTGACGCCAGGATGGCGGTCGAAGAGGCCGCTCAAGATCAGTCGCAGCGCATGGGTGGCTGTTTCGACCCCGAAGCCCCATGCCGATCCCAGCAGCCCTTCGTACCCCTGGTAGATCCGCTGCTGGTCCGGCAGCGGAATCCGCGGGTGCAGATACACCGGCACGCCGAGCTGCTCCACGCGGGCCCAGAAGGGCTCGACCTGCGGCTCGTCGAGATACTGGGCGGAGTTCTCGTCACCGATGTTGCTGTAGCCGTTGACCAGAGCACCGACGAACCCGAGATCACGCACTGCGCGCTCCAGCTCCTCGGCGGCCTTCTCCGGGTCCTGGAGAGGCAGCGCGGCGAAGGCACGCAGCCGCTCCGGGTGCCGGGCCACGAGATTCTCGGCAGCATGGTCATTCATCCTGCGGGCCATGTCCACGGCCTTGCGGGAGTCGGTGATCCCCTCGATACCGGGTTGGGTCAGCGACAGGATCGAGATGCCGATCCCGTTGCGGTCCATGTCCTCGACCCTCTGGTCGACTTCCTGCAGGCGCCGCTGCACCTCGTCGAAGTAGTCCTTGGCGGTGAAGTCGTGACTGCCGGTGGCCGAGCAGGCCGTCCGACACCAGCGTGATGACCGCCTCGACCGCCGCGTCGTGATCCGGGGCGGCACGCAGACGCTCGTCGAAGATGCGGGCCACCGCATCGGCGTGCCGGGTGAACGCCTCGGCGAGCACTTCCTCCAGGGATGCGAAGTGGTAGGTCATCGAACCCAGCGGCACATCCGCGGTGCGAGCGATCTCCCGGTGCGTCGTCCCGGCGACGCCACGCTCGGCGATGACGGTGAGCGCCGCGTCGATCAGCCGGTCCCGCCGCCCGGGGTCGTGCCGGCGCCGGCTTCTTCGAGCGCGAGGACGCAGGTCAGGCTGGCGAGGCCGGGAGGATAGGCGACGGGCAGGCGCTGGTCAGTGGGGCAAAATGATGGTCGTGGTGCCGTGCGGGCCGCGAGCGTGGTCCAGGAGCGTTTGCTGGGCGAACCGGACGAGTTCACGCGTGGCCGGTGACAGGGTGTGGCCGAGGCGGGTGACGAGCGCGATGGTGTCGTACACCGGCTCGGCGAACGAGGTCACAAGCAGTCCGGACGGGAACATGTCGCTGGCGACCGCCGCCCGGCACGCGAACGTGTCACCTACGCCGGCCCGGACCAGGGTCAGGGCTGAGGCAAGATGCTCGACCTCGATGAGGGGTTCGACGGTGACGCCCGCGAGCCGGGCCCGGGTGGCCAGTTGGCGGCGTGCCGGGTCGGTGTCGCCGTAGTGGGCGTCGTAGAAGATCATGGGGGCGTCGGCCACGTCGGCGATGGTGCGCGGGGAGGCGGCGCGGCCGGCGTCCGCGGTGACGTAGACGATCTCGTCGCGCACCAGCGGGGTCACGGATAGGCCCTGGTTTTCCACGGGCAGCGCTACCAGCCCGGCCTCGATCTCGCCTCTCTGGACGGCGGCTGCGGTCTCGGCGGAGTTCTGGCCCACGAGCCGTACCCGAACCGAGGGGTGGCGGCGGTGGAAGTGCAGGGCCAGCTCCGACAGGGCGTAGAACTCCGCGTTGCGCAACAGGCCGAAGGTCGCTGTACCGCCCTCCAGGTCGCGCAGCGCGCGCACGGCCGTGACGCCCTGATCGGCGGCGGCGAGGGCGCGCTCGGCGAAGGGCGCGAGCTCGTCGCCCGCGTGCGTGCCGACCAGCCCCCGGCCCACTCTGCGGAACAGTTCCATGCCGAGCTCGTCCTCCAGCCGGCGCACCAGCTCCGAGACAGACGGCTGGGTCAGCCCGAGACTGCGGGCCGCGGCGGTGAACGAGCCGCCCCTGCGAGCTGCCAAGAATGCCTGCAGCTGTTGCAAAGTCATAGGGAAACCCTATCGATAGGAATGGATTTGTCCCCGTTGTGCGATGGTAAGCCGTCTTCTATGCTCCGTGAAAACCACCTCTGACCAGCAGCGATGACGCCATTTCAGATAGGGAGCGGCATGCGGAGAATTATCAAGGGTGCGTCGGCGAGCGCCCCCGCGGCAGCGGGCGCGGATCCCCGCACCGTGGCCGCCGAGATCATCGACGATGTGCGGCGGAACGGGGATGCGGCGGTCCGCGCCCACTCCGAGCGGCTGGACAAGTGGGCGCCGGCCGAATTTCGGCTGAGCGAGCGGCAGATCGAGGAGTCGCTGCGCCGTGTGGACCGGCAGACCCTGTCCGACATCAGGGAGGTGCAGGCGAACGTACGCAGGTTCGCCGAGCGGCAACGGGCCTCGCTGCGAGACTTCGAGGAGGAGACGCAGCCCGGCGTGCTGCTCGGGCAGCGGAGCATCCCGGTGGGGGCCGTGGGCGCGTACGTACCGGGCGGCCGCTATCCGCTGCTGGCCTCGGCGCACATGACGATCGTGCCGGCCAAGGTCGCCGGCGTGGCGCGGGTGGCCGCTTGCACGCCGGCCACCGGCGGCGACCTCCCCCACGCCACGATCGCCGCGATCCACCTGGCGGGAGCCGACGAGGTCTACCTGCTCGGCGGCGTACAGGCGGTGGCAGCGCTGGCGCTCGGGACGGAGTCGATCCCGCGGGTGGACATGCTGGTGGGGCCCGGCAACGCATACGTCGCCGAGGCGAAGCGCCAGTTGTTCGGGGAGGTCGGCATCGACCTGTTCGCCGGGCCCACCGAGGTGCTGATCGTGGCCGACGACAGTGCCGACCCGTTCGTGGTGGCAGTCGACCTGTTGAGCCAGGCCGAGCACGGCCCCGACTCGCCGGCCGTGCTCGTCACTACCTCGGCCGGCCTCGCCGAGGCGACGCTGCGCGAAGTGGAGGACCAGCTGGCGAAACTGCCCACCCGCGATGTCGCCGGGCCGGCCTGGCGGGACCACGGCGAGGTCATCGTGGTGGACGACCTCGACGAGGCGTTCGCCGTGGCGGACGAGTACGCCAGCGAGCACGTCCAGGTGCTGACCAGACAGCCCCGCCTGGCACTGGACCGGCTACACAACTACGGCTCGCTCTTCCTCGGCGAGCGGACCTGCGTCTCCTTCGGCGACAAGGTCATCGGCACCAACCACGTGCTGCCCACTAGGGGCGCCGCCCGCTACACGGGCGGGCTGTGGGTCGGCATGTACCTCAAGACCGTCACCTATCAGGAGGTGACCACCGACTCCGCCAGCGCCTACCTCGGCGAACTGTGCGGACGTGCCGCCCGGGCAGAGCGCTTCGAGGGACACGCACGCTCGGGCGACCTGCGGGCCCAGCCCAGGGGACAGCGCCCGGCCTGGGCATGACGGGCAGGAGGAGCCATGCCGCAGACCATTGTCCGTACCGTACTCGGTGACATCGACCCGGCCGCACTGGGGCACACGCAGCCGCACGAGCACCTGCTCATCGACCTGTCGCGCCCGCTCCCGTCCCGTTCCACGGTCGGTGAGCGGGCGATCGACAACGCGCCGATCACCCTCGAGAACCACTACCGGGTACGTCGCCGGCACACCTCCGAGGATCTCCGCCTCGACAGCGTGGACATGGCCGTGGCCGAGCTGCGGCCCTACGCCGAGGCGGGCGGGAGCACTGTCGTGGACGCCACCAGCATCGGGCTCGGCCGCGACCCCCACGGCCTGGCCGCCGTGTCCCGGCGCAGCGGCGTGCACGTCGTCATGGGCTGCGGCTTCTACTACCGCGACTATCACCCCGCCGACGTGACGACCAGGGACCGGGACGACCTGGCCGCGGAGATCGTCTCCGACGTACGTACCGGCGTGGACGGCACGTCGATCAGGGCGGGGATCATCGGGGAGATCGGGCTCAGCCACCCGCTGCATCCGGAGGAAGAGAAGGTGCTGCGGGCCGCGTGCACGGCGCAGAGGGAGACCGGCGCGGCCCTGATGATCCATCCCGGTCGCGATCCGCGCTCGCCGGGGCAGGCACTGGACATCGTGATCGCCGAGGGCGTCGACCCGGCGCGGGTCATCATGAGCCACGTCGAGCGCACCGTGTTCTCCGCGCCCGAGATGCGGGCCATCGCGAGCAGCGGATGTTACGTCGAGTTCGACCTCTTCGGACAGGAATCCAGCTACTACTCGTTGGCGCCGATCGACATGCCGAACGACGCTACCCGCGTGGATTACATCGTGGATCTGATCGACGGCGGCTACGCGTCCCAGATCCTCATCTCCCAGGACATCTGCCACAAGACCAACCTGGTGCGTTATGGCGGCGAAGGCTACGCCCACATCCTGGAGCACGTCCTGCCGCTGATGCGGCGAAAGGCCGTCAGCGATGCCCAGATCGCGCAGATCACCGTGGCCAACCCCGCTCGTGCGCTCGCCTTCGCGGGCTGATCGCCAGGCCGAAAGGATTCACCCCCTCCATGATCCGCGATTTCATCAGCCCGGGCGGCACAACCGCCGCCCAACGGCGCGTGCTCCTCGGGGCCAGCACGGGCCAGTTCGTCGAGTTCTACGACTTCGCGATCTACGGCTTCTCCGCTGTGACCATCGCCAAGGCGTTCTTCCCCAGTGAGAACCCGGTCGCCGGCCTGCTGTCGGTCTTCGCCGCGTACGGTGTCGCGTTCGTCGCCCGTCCACTGGGTGGGCTGTTCTTCGGCGTGCTCGCCGACCGCACCGGCCGCCGGACCGTTCTGTACGCCACGCTCATGTGCATGGGTGTGGCCACCGCGCTCATCGGGCTGCTTCCCACGCACGCCACGGCCGGGATCATCGCCCCCGTCCTGCTCGTGGTGTGCAGGCTGGCGCAGGGTTTCTCGGCGGGTGGTGAGGCGGTCGGCGCGCCGTCATTCGTGCTCGAACACGCGCCGTTCGAACGTCGCGGCACGTGGATCGGCATCACGATCGCCGCCTCCGCCGCGACGTCCGTCATCGCGCTGGTCCTCATCATGGCCATATCCGGCGCGGTGTCGGACACGGCCTACGCCTCGTGGGGCTGGCGCGTCCCCTTCCTGCTGGCTCTGCCGCTCTCGCTGATCGGCATCTACATCCGCCGCCGCACCGAGGAGAGCCCTGTGTTCCAGGAGCTCCAGCGGGAGAACGCGGTCGAGGCCAGTCCCGTGCAGGGCAGCCTGCGCGGCAACTGGGTCCGGCTGGGGCAGATCTTCGCCGTCATGGCGCTGTCCGGCCTGGGCTTCTATGTCCTGGTCGGCTACTTCGTCACCTACCTTCAAACCGTCGTCGGGCTGAATCTGCTGCAGTCGCTCGCGGCCAACGCCGTGGCGCTGCTGTCGTTCTCCCTGCTGCTGCCGATCGGCGGCCGGTTGTCCGACAGGTTCGGCCGCAAACCGATGCTGATCATCGGCGCGGCAGCGGTCGCAGTCGTGGGGCTGCCCGCGTTCATGCTCGTCACCAGCGGCTCATTCGGCACCGCGGTGATCGGGCAGCTGTTGCTGGCCGCGGCCCTGTGCACGTACGGGGGCGGCAGCTACACCTTCTTCGTCGAGCTGCTGCCCGCCGCGACCCGCGTGACGGGCGCTGCCATCAGCTACAACGTGGCCTTCGCCCTCTTCGGCGGTACGGCGCCGTTCGTGGGCACGTGGCTGGTCGAGGTCACCGGGACCGCGATGGCACCCGGCTACTATCTCGTCGTGGTAGCCCTCGCAGCACTGGCGGTGGCGGCGACGACTCCAGAGACACGCGTCGAAGAACGGCTCGGCGTGGACACCGGGCACCGGCGGCGGTAGCGCCGCCGCCGGCCGCTGGCCTGCGTCGGCGGTTACCGTCCTCGTCCTGAGCCTGCCCGGCGTTATCTGCTGTAGTTCTTCCCGGGGGCCTTACCGGGGATCGGCTTGGCGATGAGAGCGACGGGGATGAAGAAGCAGATCTGGCTGATCGCCAGGGTGAGCGTCCACAGCGCCTTGTCGTCGTAGTGGGCGGATGCCTTGGCATACAGCTCGTCGGGGACACGTTCCCCAGACGGGTTCGGGGTGAGGACGGCCTCCACGAGCTCCAGCGCGACCCGTTCGGCGTCGGTGAAGTAGGGGGCGTCCTGCCATGACGCCACGGCGGTGATGCGCTCCTCTGTTTCCCCGGCCTTGCGGAGATTGCCGGTTTGCCGGACGGTGTGGTACGTGCTGCCGACGATCTGTCCGGCGCGGAGCTGCACCAGGCCGATGGTGGTGTGCGGAATCGAACCGTTCCGGGTGGCCTTGGACATGGCTCCGGCGAGTGCTGCCAGCTCGGGGAAGAGCTGGGTGGGGTCGGGCAGACGCGACTGGAGGTTGTCCTGTTTGGTCGTCGTGGGTGTGGACATGGCGAGGTTCCCTTCTGAATCTCAGCGGTGGTTTGAGGCTTGGGACCTGGTGAGATTGGTCCTCCATCACGAGGTGACCGGCCGCGAGGACGATCACGCGTTCCGGCTCGACGGCGATCCGCATATCGGCTGGGGTCGCTGAGCTTTCCAGCGCCCGGCGACCCAACCGCAGGGAATGTGAGGCGACGCGCCAAGCGTCATGCCGCTGCGTCCATGTGAGTGCGGCGACCGGCCGAGACGCGGCTGAGCTGAAGGACGCTCACGCCGAACATCAGGACGCCCAATGGGACATGTAGGGTCTTCACGTGCGCAATGCCCAGCGCTATCTGCGCCAACGTGAGCCCGAAGAACCCGAGCGCGTAGAGGATGGGCCTGGGCGAGCCGCCGCCCGGCCGCCACACCAAGATCGCGGCGACCAGGTGCAACAGCGCCACGGTGAACACTCCGTAGGCCGAAACACTGTGCAATGCCCGTCCGCTGGGCGAGGACAGCAACAGTCCGGCGGTGATCGGCGCGGCGAACACGGCCAAGGTTTGCAGGGTGATCGCGACACGCAGGAACATGAGGTTGCCCTGCTTTGTCGTCGTAGGCGTGGACATGGCGAGGTCTTCCCTTCTAAATCTCAGCGGTGGTTTGAGACTTGCGACCGGTGTCTCAGTAGTCCGACGACACGACCGCTGGAAATGTCAGGCGACGCCAACCTGACAGTTCGGTGCGCTGTCTTGTCGAACTGGCGAGGGCGGATGCGACCAAGGGAGTCGGCGACACCATGACCACCCCATCCGAGCCAGGAGCCGACCGGCTCGATCCGGGCCTGAGCGCGATCATGAGCGAGCGGCGTCAGCTGATCAATCTGGCGTACCGGCTCCTCGGCTCCCTGGCCGATGCTGAAGATGTCGTACAGGAGACCTACGCCCGCTGGTACGCCATGTCCCCGCAGCAGCAGGAGGGCATCGAGTCCCCCGGTGGCTGGCTGACGAAGGTGGCCAGTCGCATCTGCTTCGATCTGCTCGGCTCGGCACGCGCGAGGCGGGAACGCTATGTGGGCGAATGGATCCCGGAGCCGCTGCCCGAGCGTACGGAGTGGATCAACGCGCAGCCGGGCGGCACCACCGTCGACCCGGCCGACCGGGTCACTCTCGACGAGTCGATCAACATGGCCTTCCTCGTCGTGCTCGAATCGATGACTCCAGCCGAGCGCGTCGCGTTCGTCCTGCACGATGTCTTCCAGTACTCCTTCGCCGAAGTCGCCGAGATCGTCGGCCGTACCCCGGCGGCATGCCGCCAGCTGGCCGTCTCAGCCCGCCGTCGCATTCGCGCGTCGCAGGCTCCCGCGACTCCGGCAGCCCGGCAGGCCGGCATCGTCAAGGACTTCAA
>NZ_JBFAMX010000077.1:0-29379 GCF_040659615.1 Nonomuraea sp. NPDC049784 | reverse complement strand
CAGCCGCCCGCCCGACACCATGAGCGAGATCGCCACCGCGACCACCGTCGCCCCCGCCACCCATAAGTGCGGAGGCAGCCGGGGCATCCGCAGCACCCGGTCCTTCAGGGTGGTCCCGGCAGCCGGCTCGGTCCTGGCCAGCGGGAACCGGAGCGCCAGCAGCGTGGCCAGCTCACCCAGGTGCCGCCGGCCCCGCTTCTCCCACTCCGGCCCGTACCCGGCGACCGCGTCCTCCTCCAGCTCCGCCGCGAACTGCCTGGCCGAGGCGTACCTGGCGGACGGATCCTTGGCCATCCCGCGTTTGAGCAGGTCGCGCAGGGTGTCGGGGGTCACCTCCAGCGGCACCGGCTCCACCAGGTGCTGGTCCCGCACGGCGGGGACGTCCACCTCCCCCTCCTCGCCCTCCTTGACCGCCCGATAGGGAGGCCGCCCCCTGACGGCCTCGAAGAGCACGCACGCCGCCGCGTACAGGTCCGCGGGCGGCCCGGCCTGCCCCTGCGTCCACAGCTCGGGCGACATGTACTCGGGGCTGCCCGCGGGCACGCCCGGCTCTTCTGCGTGCACGACGACGCCGAAGTCGGCCAGCTTGCTGGTGCCGTCCGCCTGGACCAGGATGTTCTCCGGCTTGACGTCTCGGTGCGGCACGCCCCGCTCGTGCGCGGCGGTCAGGGCCAGCAGCGTGCTCTTCAGCACGGCGAGGGCCGCTTCCGGGCTGATCCCGCGGTGCTCGGTCAGCAGCGTACGCAGCGACACGCCGTCCACCAGCTCCATGACGACGGCCGCCCTGGTGGAGGTCTCGACGTACTCGTAGATCCGGACCACGTTCGGGTCGTCGATCTCGACCAGTTCGTGGGTGTCCGACCGGAAGCGGTCCATGAACTCGGTGTCCCTGCGCAGTGTGGCGTTCAGATACTTGATCGCCACGTAGGCGCCGGTCTCCTGATATGTGGCGAGGAACACCCGGCCGGTGCGGCCGGCGCCGAGCTGGCGGACTTCACGGTAACCAGGGACCAAGTCGAACCCCCATAAGCAGCCCTCTTCGATTTGACGGTCTCACCTGGGGTTGCGGTTGTCACGACTGAAGATATTTCGCCGGGTGTTAATGCGAAATGACGCTGTGTTGCGGGTGGTATGCTGAGTCGTTCCCAAGCAAGCGCTCGGCTAAATCGACGGAGGTCGCCCGTGGGGCGCGTGGCCGTGCTGGTGATGGAGATGCAGAGGGGCGTCGTCGGCGATCTCACGAAATTTCCGGACCTGGTGGATGCCTGTGCTCGGCACGACGTCGTGACCAACACCGCCCGCCTCCTCCAGGCGGCCAGATCGGCCGGGATCCCGGTGATCCACTGCACGGCCGCCTTCCGCCCCGACCGGTCCGGCTCCCACACGGACAACTGCCCGTTCATCGTCTCCCTGCTCAAGGACCCGGACCACATGCTGGAGGGCACGGCCGCAGCAGAGGTCATCCCCGAGCTGCAGGACGACGGCGACCTGGAGAGCCGCCGCCACCACGGCTTCTCCCCGTTCACCGGCACCTCGCTCGACATGACGCTGCGCTCCCTGGGAGTGTCCGCCGTGGTCGCGACGGGCGTGTCGCTCAACCTGGGCATCCCGGGCCTGGCGCTGGAGGCGGTCAACCTGGGATACCGGGTGACGGTCGTCACGGACGCGGTGGCGGGCATCCCCGAGGACTACGCGCGGGCCGTACTGAAACACACGATCAGCCTCCTCGCCACCCGCGCCACCACCGCGGACCTCGTCGAGAGCTGGAAATGATGGACGGGCTGCGCCTGGACGGGCGCGTGGCGGTGGTGACCGGGGGAGCGGGCGCGATCGGCGCGGCCATCGCCGCGGACCTGTCCGCGCTGGGGGCGGAGGTCGTGGTCGCCGACGTGCGGGACGCGGCACCGGTGGCCTCGGGTCTGCCCGGCGGGCGGGCGGCGGTCGTGGACCTGGCCTCGCCCGTGTCCGTCGAGGAGTTCTCCGAAGCAGTGGGGCCGGTGGACATCCTGGTGCACAACGCCGGGGTGTCGATCGTGGAGCCGTTCACCGAGAGCAACCCCGCGGGCTGGGATCTCATGTGGCAGGTCAACCTGCGCGGGCCGATGCTGCTCACCAAGCTGCTCCTGCCCGGCATGATGGCCAGGGGCTGGGGGCGGCTGGTGTTCGTCTCCTCCGACGGCGCCAGGGCGGGATCGGGCGGCGAGGGGGCGTACGCGGCGACCAAGGCGGGGCTGTTCGGTCTGGCCAAGACGCTCGCCAGGGAGGCGGCCAAGGCGCGGGTCACCTCGAACGTGGTCTGCCCCGGCCCCACGGACACGCCGATGCTCCAGCGGGTGTCCGCGGCCGAGCCGGGGCTGGTGGACAAGATCGCGCGAGGCATCCCGCTGCGCCGCCTCGGGACCCCCGCTGACGTGGCGGGCCTGGTCGCCTACCTGTGCACGGATCGCGCGGCCTACATCACCGGGCAGACGCTGTCGGTCAGCGGCGGCGTGACCATGCACTGAGCGATCATGCGATCAGAGCGAGTCGTAGACGGCCTGCACCAGGCGGAGGCCACGCAGGTTGCCGGAGACGGCGTTGGCCATCTTGTTCATGACGTAGCCGATGGCCAGGCCGCGATCCGGGTCGCCCACGCCGAGCGAGCCGCCCAGGCCGGAGTGGCCGAACGCGGTCTCGGACGGCATCAGGAACGTCATGGACGGCCGCATGTAGCCGAGGCCGAACGAGGTGTCCAGGAGCAGGACGCGGTCGGGGCCCTGCACGCGGGGGCGTACGGCGTCCCGCAGTGTCTCGGGGCGCAGAAGATCGCCCGCGATCAGCGAACGGTAGAACCCGGCCAGCCCTCTGGCCGTGGTCACGACCCCGGCCGCGGGCCAGCCCGCCCGCAGGATGACGGGGTGGTTCGCGCCGCCCTTGAGGAGGTGCATGCCGGGGTTGCCGAGCGCACGGTTCATGAGGCTCTGCGGGTCGAGCGCCGCCCTCGCCATCTCGGCCAGCACATCCGGACCCTCGCTGGTGGTCTCAGTGACCGCCGTACGGGGACGTTCGCCCGCTTTGAGGCGCGCCGTGCGGGCGATCACCGTGTCCGGCGCCCCCACCCAGAGCTCCAGCGCCAGCGGCTGGGCGATCTCCGCGGCGACCAGTTCGCCCACCGGCTTGCCGGTGACGCGCCTGATCACCTCCCCCACCAGGAACCCGTACGACAGCGCGTGGTAGCCGTGCGCCGACCCCGGCTCCCACAGGGGCGCCTGACCGGCGAGCCGTGCAGCGATGGCCGCCGGATCCCCGAACTCCTCCACCGGCACCGGCTCCTCCACCACCGGCAACCCGGACTGGTGAGTGAGCAGGTGCTCGACGGTGATCGCTCCCTTGCCCCGGGCCGCGAACTCCGGCCACACGTCCGCGACCGCCCCGGAGACGTCCACCAGCCCCCGCTCGGCGAGCTGCAGCAGCACGGTCGCGGTGATCGCCTTGGTGCAGGAATACGCGAAGGCGGGCGTGTCGCCCTCCCACGGCCGCCCCGTGTGCCGGTCGGCCACACCGCCCCACAGATCCACGACCAGCTCGCCGTCCAGGTAGACGGCGAAGGCGGCGCCCAGCTCCGCACCGTCGGCGAGATGCCCTTCGAACACCTCGCGCACGCGGGAGAACCGCGGATCACAGTGCATCAGACCTCCGCATGAGAAAGGGAGCGCTTACTTGGTTCACGAGCCTAACAACTGGGGGCGTTTCGGCCCAGACGATCAGCGCGGCACCCTCAACCTCCTCACCGCGGCCGTGGTGCTCGACGCCCTGCGCAGCGCCACCACGGGCGAGGTGCTCAGCCTGGCCATGCCGATCAGGGGCGCCACCTCCTCGCCCGCCCCCACGACGGTCCCGCACCTGCCCGGCCGCCCGCTGCCGCAGCACTTCATGTCCGTGGACGGCGGCGACTACGCGGCCGGCACCCGCCCGATCGGGGAGGGTCTGTACGTGGCCGACGACGCGCTGGTCGTCAGCCACCACGGCACCACGACCCACATGGACGCGCTCTGCCACATGTGGTCGGGCGACGAGCTCTACAACGGCCACCCGGCGGCCAGGGTCCGCTCCTACGGCGCGACCAGGTGCGGCATCGAGCAGGTGGGCGGCGTGGTCGCCAGGGGTGTCCTGTTCGACGTGGCAGCGCACCTCGGCCTCGACCACCTGCCCGCCGATTTCAGGATCCCGGCGGAGCTGCTGGCGGAGATCGCCACGCCGCGGCCGGGGGACGCCGCGGTGATCCGTACCGGATGGCCCCTGGTGTGGCAGCGGTCGCGCGAGGAGTACTGGGCGGGTCAGCCGGGGCTGTCCGCGGAGGCGGGACGCTGGCTCGCCGCGCATGACGTGTCGGTGGTGGCCTCGGACAACGCCGCCATCGGCGGGCTCAACGCCCGGGGGCTCGCCGACGAGGGCCTCGCCGACGACCTGCACCTCATCCTGCTCCACCGGCACGGCGTGCATCTCGTCGAGATGCTCTGGCTGGAGGAGCTGGGGGCCGCGGGCCGTACGGAGTTCGTGTTCGTGGTGGCACCGCTCAGGATCGAGGGCGGCACCGGCAGCCCGGTCACCCCGCTGGTCATCCTCTGATCCGGACGTTTCCGCATATTTTCCGGCGCATTTGGATATTTCGTGATCAGCCGTTAACTCCCGAGCTCGATGGTCTGTCCCGGTAAATCCCCCGTGCTAGGAGACCCAGTGCGCCGCCTCGCCCTCATCGGTATCGCCGCCACCGCCCTGACCGCTCTCGCGGCCGTACCAGCCGCCGACGCCACCACGGCGGGACGCGGCACGCTGCGGATCAACCAGATCCAGACCATGGCCACCCACAACAGCTACCACCGCGAGCTGACCGACGCCGAGAAGGACGTGCAGCGCAAGTCCGACGCCAACTGGTGGAACCTGCAGTACTCGCACACCGCCCTGCCGAACCAGCTCACCGCCCAGCATGTGCGCGGCATCGAGCTTGACGTCTTCCCCGACCCCAAGGGCGGCCTGTACGCCAACCCGCTGGTCAGGCGGGACGCCGGGCTGCCGCCGCTCAACGACCCCGCGCTCGCCAAGCCCGGGTTCAAGGTGCTGCACTGGGCCGACCACGACTACGGCACCAACTGCTCGGCCCTGGTCACCTGCCTGCGCCAGGTGCGCGAATGGTCCGACGCCCACCCCGGGCACGTGCCGCTGACGATCCTCACCGAGTTCAAGAGCACCGACCCGGCCAAGGAGGCGATGGGCGGGGCCAAGAGCCCGGCGTGGGACGCGGCCCTGATGGACGCCCTGGACGCCGAGATCCGCTCCGTCTTCCCCGACGACCGGCTCATCACGCCTGACGACGTTCGCAGGCCGGGGCTCACCCTCGAGCAGTCCGTGCTCCAGAACGGCTGGCCGGAGCTGTCGTCCTCGCGGGGCAAGGTCATGTTCTTCATGGACAACCAGGCCGAGGCCATCCAGACGCCCTACCTCGCCGGCCACCCCAGCCTGGAGGGGCGGGTGCTGTTCACGAACTCCCGCCCCGGCCGCGCGGACGCCGCCTTCGTCGGCTGGAACGAGCCGCAGGGCACGAACACCGCGCAGATCCAGGACCTCGTACAGAAGGGCTACTACGTGCGCACCCGCTCCGACGTGCCGTTCACCGAGGCCAGGTCGGGCGACACGAGCCGGCTGAAGGCGGCGCTGGACAGCGGCGCGCAGATGGTCAGCACGGACTTCCCCGTGGTCGGCCTGTCCGCCAGGAACGGCAGCGACTACGTGGCCGAGCTGCCCGGCGGCGCCACGGCCCGCTGCAACCCGGTGAACGCGCCCACCGGCTGCCAGGACCGCACGCTGGAGCGCCTGCGCTGAACGGCACGTGACGGCCGCCCGACCGGCGTCGCGGCGGGCGCCCGTCACGTTCCCGGGTAGTTGCCGCCGCCGTGCGCCGCGTCCAGGGCGTCGTAGTCGGGGACGAAGCCGCGCTTGGGGATCGTGTCCACGAACGCCACCTCCCGGGGCTTCTTGTACGACGCCAGCTGCGTCTTGACGTGCTCGACCAGCTCGTCCTGCGTGACGGCGGCGTCCGGCTTGAGCGCCACCACGGCCTTGACCGCCTGGTGCCAGGTGGGGTCGGGGACGCCGATGACGGCGGCGTCGGCCACGGCCGGGTGGGACTTGAGCGCGCGTTCCACCTCGGCGGGGTAGATGTTCTCGGCGCCAGACTTGATCATGCGAAGTTTGGGGCCGATGAAGGTGATGGTGCCGTCGGGTTCGCGGCGGCCGAGGTCGCCGGTGTGGTGCCAGCCGTACGCCGACTTGGCCGTATTTAAGTCGGGTCGGGCGAAATATCCGGAAAAGAGGGTCTTGCCGCGGGCGCAGATCTCGCCCACCTCGCCAGGCGGGAGTTCGGTGCCGTCCGGGCCCAGGATGCGTACCTGGACCAAGGGAGAGGGACGGCCCGCGAACCCGGCGCCGCCCTCGGCCAGCCCGAGGAACGTGAGCATGCCGCCCACCTCGGTCTGCCCGTACCCGCCCATCTTGGACCGGCACCAGGGAGAGTCGTCCACTGTGATCATGCCGTCCCACTCGGCCGAGTGCGAGACGAACCTCAGCGACGACAGGTCGTACTTGCCGCCCGCGTTCGCGGCCGCCACCGCGTCGATCATCTGCCCGAACAGGAACGCCTGCGTCACCCGCTCGGCGTCGATCAGCCGGCAGACCTCCTCGGCGTCGAAGGCGGGCGTGAACACGTTCGTGCCGCCGATCTGCAGCGTGGCCAGGCAGAACATCATGGTGCCGACGTGGAAGAGCGGCCCGTTGTTGAGGAACGTGAAGCCGGGCTCCATCTGGCGCACGACGAGCAGCGAGGTGCTGTGGGCGACCAGTGCGGCGCTGCTGAGCAGGGTGGCGCTGGGCCGTCCCCCGAAGGCGGCCGTGTAGAGGGCCAGGACCGGCTCGGTGTCCGCCACCTGCGGGAAGTCCCGCAGCGAGCCGCCCGCCACCAGTTCCTCGTACTCGTCCCCGGCCCGCACCCACGTGCTCTCGGACACGGCGGCGGTGGCGTCCGAGGGCTCCCAGACGACGACCTTGGGGGTCAGGTCGGACAGGACGAACCGCAGCTCGTCCTCCGACTGCCGCCAGTTGGCCGGGCAGAGGACCGCGCCCAGGCGGGAGCAGGCCAGCAGCAGCTCCAGCACGGCATGGGAGTTCTGGCCGAGCCACACCACTCTCTCCCCGGCCGCCACACCCCGCCCCGCCAGTGCGTCGGCCAGCCGGGTCACCCGCGTGTCCAGCTCCGGGTAGGTGCGCCGTACGCCCCCGTCCACCACCGCCGTCACCTGGGGACGGCTGCGGGCGTGGTCGGCGAGGACGTCTGACAGGGACAGACTGTGGATCATCGCGGCCTCCAGGAATCAGCGGAAGGCGGGCATGACTTCGGTGGCGAACAGGCGCATGACCTGCTTCATGTCCTCCAGCGGCATCGGGCGGGTGCTGCCGAAGTCGCACAGCAGGTTCGTGAAGCCGGCGTCCCTGAGCAGTGAGATCTGCTCGATCGCCCGCGCCGGGTCCCCGATCACCTCCAGCTGCTCCCACCGGAAGTCGGCCGACAACGTGCCGCCTTTGAGGTAGCGGTTCTGGTAGTACTCGAAGCCCTGTGCGGCCTGGCCGGTCTTGGGGTCGATGGGGGCGCTGCGCTCGTTGAAGATGCGCGAGCGGTCGAACGATGCCTCGAACCGCGCCTGGTCCTCGCGCGCCTGCTCCAGCGTCGGCGCCACGTACACGGTCCGCGCCACCACCAGCTCCGCCCCCTCGGGGTGCCCGGCCTGCGCGGCCGTCGCCCGCCACATCTCCGCCGCCTTGACCACCTTGCGGAACGGCGCCGCCGGGTCGGCCAGGATGGGCAGCCCGCGCTCGGCGTACATGGTCACGGTCTCGGGCGACACGGCCGCCACGTGCAGCGGCGGATGCGGCGACTGCAGCGGCCTGGGCGTCAGGCTCACCTCGGAACCGGTCTTGAAGAACTTCCCCTCATGCTGGTACGCGTCCTGCGTCCAGAGCCCGATGATCACCTCCAGCGCCTCGTTGAACCGGTCGCGGGCCTCCGCCAGGTCGATCCCGAACCCCTCGAACTCGAAGCTCTGGTACCCCCGGCCGATCCCCAGGTCCAGCCTGCCCCCGGAGAGCACGTCCACCTGCGCGGCCTCCTCGGCCACGTGGATCGGGTTGTGCAGGGGGAGCACCACGATCCCCGTGCCGAGCCGGATGCGCGAGGTGCGGGCGGCGGCGTGGGCGAGCATGGTGAACAGGTTGGGGACGACGCCGTAGTCGCGGAAATGGTGCTCGGCCAGCCGTACCCCGTCGAACCCCAGCTCCTCGGCCAGCTCGATGAGCTCCAGGTGGTAGTCGTAGACGTCCTTGAAGCTCTGGCCGTCGAAGCGGTGGAAGAGGTGGAAGGTCGAGAACTTCATGCGGGCGACCCCTCAGCGTGGGAACCAAGCGCTCGCTTGGGAGCGTACCACGCCCACCCACCACCACCCCAGCGGTCCTCGCTATGCTCGGGTGTGCTGATGAGTCTCGAGGCTTCGTCCCGGAGCCGGCGAGGTGGCCTGGCCGACCCCCGCGCTCCCCTGGCCACTGACCCAGGAGGGCCGTGCGCTGATAGAGGAGCAGCGGCAGCCTCTCGGCGTCGTCTCGCTGCGGGAGCGGCGCCGTCACAGCCTGGAAGCCGCCGGGCTCGCAAAGCGGGGCATTCCTGATACGCGGGAGGATGATCTTTCTACTCAGCAGAAACATCCTCCACTCTGGATGAAAAATGGCATACCTGCACCAAACCAATCATTCTGTGTCTTGAGTTGCTTTCGGGTTCGAGCGCGCGCCGCACGACCAGCAATATCGGAGGCGTTCCAGCGGTCGTGCGGCCTCTGACTCACCCGAGACAAGGCTCGGTTCGCCGAGAGGGCCCTGCTCGATACGGCAGCCTGATCGCTGGATGGATGTCGAGCGCGGCAAGCTCCTCAGGAGCGGCCCACCGGCCGGTCGCCGCTGGTCGGCTGGGGTGCAGCAACCGAACGCATAGAGACCCCACCGCAGCGCCCCTGGGTTATCCCGGCGCCTTGCGGCTGAGGTGTTCCCAGGCGCGGTATTCGGCGGCGCGCGCCTGGTCCATCTGCTGCACCAGGTCGTAGGAGTGACCGCCGACGATCAGCCGCAGGGGCGGGTCCGGCAGGTCGACCACTTCCATGATGACGGGGGCGGCGGTGCTCGGGTCGGGGCCCGCGTCGTCGCCCCACATCTCGGCCATCTTGGCGCGTAGCGGGTCGTAGACGGGGTTCGGCTGCGTGGCCGTGGTTCCGGTGGTGAACAGCCCGGTGTCGTAGCCGCCCATCTGCAGGATGGTGACCTTGATGCCGAACGGCTCCACCTCCATGGCCAGGGCCTGGCTGGCCGAGTCGAGCGCCGACTTGCCCGCCGCGTACAGGCCGACCGAGGCGACGCCGCCGCCCGAGCCCATCGAGGTGACCTGCAGGATGCGCCCTGAGCCCTGATCGCGCAGGTGCGGGACGACGGCCTGGGCCACCCAGATCGCGCCGAAGAGGTTGACGTCGAAATGGGCCCTGATCTGCTCTTCCGTGGCCTCTTCCAGCATGCCGTACAGCAGCCCGCCGGCGTTGTTGACCACGATGTCGAGCCGCCCGAACGCGGCTACCGCCCGGTCCACGCCCTCGTGTACGGCGGCCCGGTCGGACACGTCGAGCGGCATCCGTACGAGAGTGTCGGGATATTTCCGGGACAGGTCGGCCAGCGGCTCCACATCGCGCGCGGTGGCCACGACCCGGTCTCCCGCGGCCAGCGCCGCCTCGGCGAACGCCCTGCCCAGGCCGCGGGACGCGCCGGTGATGAACCATATACGGGTCATGAAGTACTCCTCAAAACGAGACGAGACGTATCGTCTCGTCTTCAGGCAGACTATACGACCGTTGAGCCCTGTCAAGACGGACCGTCTCGTCTCGCCGCGCTGCTATGCTGGCCCGCATGTCCACGCGACCCGACCCGGCCCGCCGCAGCGAGCGTTCGCGCCAGGCCATCCTCGACGCGGCCCGCGAGCTGGTCTCCGAGGTGGGATACGCCAGGCTCTCGATCGAGGCCATCGCCGCCCGCGCCGGCGTGGGCAAGCAGACGATCTACCGCTGGTGGCGGTCCAAGGGGGCCGTGGTCTTCGACGCCTTCCTCGCCCTCAGCCAGGTCGGCGACAGCATTGCGCTGCCCGACACGGGCGACATCGAGGCCGATCTCAAGATGGTGATGCGGGCGACGGTGGCCGAGTTCGCCGATGCGGAGTTCGAGGCGCCGATCAGGGCGCTCACTACGGAGATCATCAACGATCCCGAGCTGGCCGCCCAGTACCGCGAGAAGCTGGCGGGCCCGGTCGACGAGGCCAAGAAGGCCAGGCTGCGCAGCGCGCAGGGGGCCGGCCAGATAGCCGCCGACGCCGACCTCGACCTGGCCCTGGAGCTCCTGTACGCCCCGCTGTTCCAGCGGTGGCTGCACCGCTCGGGCCCGCTCACCCCCGAGTACGCCGACGCCCTCGTCGACCTCGCTCTCAGGGCTCTACGCCAGGACTGACCCCAACGCTCGCCGGGGGTTCAGGCGGAACGGAAGTCCGCGATGATCTCGTCGAGATGGCGAAGCGCGGTGTCGGCGCGTACCGGGTCGGCGTAGTAGGGGTCGTCGGGCACCGGGAGCGATGCCGCGAGGCCCCAGCCGCGGCCTCGCGCCCAGGTCGCGTCGTCCACGCCGAGCGTCTCCCGGAAGACGCCCCGAGCCTCGGGAGGCAGGAACTTCCACGCGGCCAGCAGGTCCACGGCGGGGTCGCCGACGGCGAGCGTGCCGAAGTCGATCACGGCGCTCAGCCTGCCCTCGACGGTCAGGAGGTTCCCGGTGGCGAGGTCGCCGTGGATCCACACCGGCGGGCCGTCCCAGGCGGGGGCCGCCAGGGCCGCCTCCCACACGGCCGTCACAACGTCGGTGTCCACCATCCCGCGCAGCGCCTCGATCTTGGGGCGTACGCGGGCCTCGACGGCCAGGGAGTCCCGCTCGTCGCCCATCGGCACGCCGCGGAACGCGTTGCTCCACGAGGGGCCGGGACCGCCGGTCGCGTCGATCCGCTGCAGCGCGCGGACGAAGCCGGCCAGCTCCTTGGCCGCCCGCACGGGATCCGCCAGCTCCTCCGTGGTCTCGCCTTCCAGCCACCGGTAGATCGACCAGGGGAAGGGGTAGCCTTCACCGGGCTCGCCCTTCGCGAGCGGCTCGGAGATCGGCAGCGGCAGGTGCGGGGCGATCCGCGGCAGCCAGCGGTGCTCGCGCTCCACCTGCCCGACCCACCGGGGGTAGCGGGGCAAACGTACGGACATGTCCTCGCCGAGCCGGAACGTCGCGTTGTCCATCCCGGACCGCGGCACGGGGGTGAGGGGTAGGCCGGCCCACTGGGGGAACTGCGCCGCGAGCAGGCGGCGTACCAGGGGCTCGTCGATCAGCACGTCGTCGGGGTCAGGCGTGGACACGCAGGGCTCCTTCTGGGTGAGAGTTGGGGGAGCGGCGCAGGACGGGGGCGAGCAGCGTCAGCAGCACGACCACAGCGGTGATCAGCGCGAACGCCGTGGGATAGCTGAGCGCGCCGGCGACCCATCCGGTAACGGCGGGGGCGATCAGGCCCGACAGGTACGTGATCGTAGCCACGCCTGCCACGCCCTCGCCCGGAGTCGTGCCCGCGTTGCCCGCCGCCGCGAACACGAGCGGCACGATCACCGCTATCCCCAGCCCGACCAGGGCGAACCCAGCGATGGCGAGGGCCGGAGTGCGGGCCGCGACCACGAGGACCCCGCCGACCGCCGCCACGGCGCCGCCCGTCCTGACGGCCGCGACAGGACCGAGCCGGCGGATGACGCGGTCGCCCAGCAGTCGCGCGCTCGCCATGCAGAGCATGAAGACGGTGTACCCGGCGGCGGCCAGCCCCGGACTGGCGTCGGTGACCGCGGTGAGGTAGACGGCGGCCCAGTTCGAGCTGGCGCCCTCGGCGAACGTCCCGCAGAACCCGACCAGCCCGATGGCCAGGATCCCGCGTGTGGGGAGCGCGAAGCGTCGTGGCGGGGGTGCGTCAGCCACGCGTACGGAACCTGCTGCCGTCCCGCTGTCGGGGAGGAGGCCGCGGCCGGCTGCCGCGCCGAAGGCGAGTAACGCCAGCGACATGACCCCGAGGTGGAGCCGGGCGTCGATGCCCGCGTGCGCGGCCAGGGCGCCGAGGCCGCCGGCGGCCAGGCTGCCGACGGCCCACATGCCATGCAGCCCCGACATGATCGAGCGGCCCAGGCGCCGTTCGAGTATGACGGCGTGCGCGTTCATCGCGACGTCGGACATGCCCGCCGCCGCCCCGAACAGCAGGTACGCCCCGAACAGCCACACGGGCGACGGGGAGAGCGCGGGCAGGGCCAGGCCCGCGCACCACAGCGCGATGAGGGTGCGCGTGGCGGCGCGGTTGCCGAAGCGGTAGGTGAGACGGCTCGCCGTCGGCATCCCCACGAAGGCGCCGATCGACGGACACAGCAGCGCGAGGCCGAGGGTGGCGGGGCTGAGGTGGAGATGGTCCTGGATCCAGGGGATGCGCGTGGACAGGGTGCCGGCGACGGCGCCGTGCGTGGCGAAGACGGCCGCGATGGCACGGTGATGTCTCATGTCCGAGAAATTATCAGGCAGGGTTCCTGATGAAAAGAGGTTTTAGGCAGGCTCCCTGATTATTATTGGGGGCGTGAAGACCGCGACCCCGGCCATGGCCCGGGCGATCAACGACCGGCTGGCGCTCGACCTGCTGCTGGAGCACGGGCCGTTGACCGCGCCCCAGCTCCGTACGATGACCGGGCTGTCCAGGCCCACCGTGTCCGACCTGATCGAGCGGCTCACGGCGGGCGGGCTCATCGAGATCACAGGCGAGTCCGGCGAGGACCGCCGGGGCCCGAACGCGCGCGTGTACGGGCTCGTGGCGGACCGGACCCACGTGGCGGGGGTGGACGTACGGCGCGACAACGTGAACGTCACGGTCGCCGACATCACTGGGCGCGTGGTCAGCGAGGCCAGGACGACGATCGGCGCGAGAGCCGACCTGGCGACCCTCATCACCAAGGTGGTCAGGGACGCGGTCGGGCAGCGCGTGCTGGACACGGTCGTGGTCGGCGCGCCGGGGCTGGTCGATCCGCGTGACGGGGAGCTGGCGTCGCCCAACGACGTGCCCGGGTGGCGGCGCGGCACGATGACGTACGTACGCGAGCGCCTGGGCATGCCGGTGATCCTGGAGAACGAGGTCAATCTGGCCGCCATCGCAGAGCTCCGCACCGGAGCCGCGGTGGGGAGCGAGGACTTCGTGCTGCTCTGGCTCGACGACGGCGTGGGGGCGGCGGTGGTGCTCGGAGGGCGGCTGCGCCGGGGGGTGTCGGGCGGCGCGGGGGAGATCGGGTTCCTGGATGTGGGCGGCGTGGCCTTCTGTGATCAGGTGAACCCCGAGGCCATCTCGGGCCTCGACCGGGACGAGCTGGCCCGGCGGATCGCCCTGGGTGCCTTCGCCTTCGCCACCCTCCTCGACCCCGGGCTCGTCGTCCTCGGCGGCACGACGGGTCACGAAGGTGGGGACGAGCTGGCCGAGCTGGTCGCCGGGCACCTGCGGGAGTTGGCTCCGGCGCCGACCGAGGTCCGCGCCAGCACCGTCAAGGGCAACGCGGTGCTGCAAGGCGCCGTGCTGACCGCTCTGGACCTGGCCCGCGACAACGTGTTCGGCTGAACGCGCGCGTCAGAAGCCGTCCGAGGAGGCTATGCCCGGCACTGCATTCGGGTGACGATACTCTGCGCACACACCAGGGCCTCGGTATGTGTGGTGTCCACTTCGATGTCGTAGACCACGCCCTGGTGAGCCACCTCTGCCTGTGACACGGCCATCCCCTGGATTCGGTCCCCTCGGGCGATTTCGCGGCCCGCCGCGACCGCGCTCTCGCACCGGACACCGACCCACAGCACGTCCAGTCCGGCAAGAACCTTCTGCCAATCCTGCTGGGACGCTGCTCCACCGAGGAAGACGTCATCCACGATCACCCGAGCGCCCGCCCGGGCCATGGCGGCGACTCCCTCCATCCACGCCTTTTGCAGCATCCGGAACTCTGGACCGACACTCACCCCGCCGTCCGGAGCGAACTCGATCCCCGCGTCTGATGCCTGTATGGACGCGGGCATCGACTCAATCAGCGAGTCGACGCCGACGGCAAGCCACGGATCCGGGAGTACGGCCTGCAGACAGCGGGTGATTCCCGACTTTCCCGAGCTGGAGCCGCCATTCAGCACGATCACCTGAGTTGTCACCGCCCCACACTAGAAGCGGTGCCCATGGCCTGAAAACACGTTTTCAGCCGGGCGAATGTCAGTGGAACGGTTTCGGAAGTGCGCAGTTCCACCTGTCTGGACCTGCCCCGCGACCCTGAACGCGCGCGTCAGGCGAGTGCCATGATCAGCCCCATCGCCAGCGCCGTACGCTCCGGAATGTGCTCCACCAGCACGTGCTCGTGCCGGGCGTGCGCCCCATCACCCACGGCCCCCATCCCGTCCAGCACCGGCCGCCCCAGCGCGGAGACGAAGTTGCCGTCGCTGGCGCCACCCACCGACGCCTCGTCCAGCAGCCACCCGAATCCGGCCGCCACCTCCCGCGCCTCCTTGAACAGCCGCTGTGAGGCCGCGTTGGGCGTCATGGGCGGCCGGTTCCAGTCCCCGGTGGCGGAGATCGACACCCGCGGATCCGACACCTTCAGGCCGGCGAACACGTCGTCGATCCGCCCCATCTCCGCCGGATCCGTCACGCGCACGTCGATGCCGCAGCTCGCGTGACCGGCCGCCACGTTGCGGCCGGTGCCGCCGGTGATCAGCCCGACGTTCACGGTGGTGCCGCGCTCGCGGGAACCGGCCCCGGCCAGCGTGGTGACGATCTCGGCCAGGGCGTGGATCGCGTTCGCCCCCGCGTCCGGGTCGAGCCCGGCGTGCGCCTCTCTCCCGGTCACGTTCACGTTGAACAGCCCCACGCCCTTGCGGGCGGTCTTGAGCGCGCCGTCGAGTGACGCCTCGAAGACCAGGGTCGCCAGCGCGTCCTCGCTCGCGGCCTCGATGTACGGACGCGAGGTCAGGCTGCCGATCTCCTCGTCCCCGTTGAACAGGAACCGCACGCTCGGGTGCGGCAGCCCCAGCTCCCGCAGCCCGCGCAGCGCCCAGATCGACTGCACCAGGCCCGTCTTCATGTCGAACACGCCCGGCCCCGTGGCCTTGCCCTCCACCACCGAGAACGGCCACTCGGCCAGCGTCCCCGCCGGCCAGACGGTGTCGTAGTGGCTGAGCATGAGCACGGTCCCCGGCGCGGTGCCCTCGTAGGTCAGCTCCAGGATGTCGCCGTGCGGCCCGCCGTCGTGCAGCACCTCCTCGTCCGGTGTGCCGAGGCGTTCGACGGCCCGGGCGCGGATCGCCCGCAGCCCCTTGACCAGCATGGCCTTGTCGTAGCTGTGGGTCTCCAGCTCCACGGCGGCCTTGAGGTCGTCGAGCATGCCCGGAAGGGCCTGCCGGGTCCAGTCGTTGATCAACACGGGGAATCCTTCCAAAACCGATGAATCAGCCGGGGCCGAGCGGGATGCCCAGCCACCAGAACACGAAGAACAGCAGAGTCCAGACGACGAGGAGGGTGAGCGAGAGCGGGATGGTCATCGAGGCCAGTGTGCCTATGCCGGCCGCGCGCCGGTAGCGCTGGAGGAAACCGAGCGCCATCACGAAGTACGGGCTCATGGGCGTGATCGCGTTGGTGCACGAGTCGGCGATGCGGTACAGAGCCTGGGTGGTCTCCGGCGGGATGTTCAGCAGCATCAGCATCGGCACGAAGACCGGGCCGACCAGCGCCCACTGCGCCGACCCGCTGGTGACCACCAGGTTGATCAGCGTGACCACGAGCAGGATGCCCAGGAACACCACCGGCCCGCTCACCCCGGCCGACTTCAGCAGGTCCGCCCCGCCGATCGCGATGATCTCGCCGATGCCGGTCCACTTGAAGTACGCCAGGAACTGCGAGATCGCGAAGAACAGCACGAGGATCGGCGCCATCTCGCGGAGCCCGTGGGCCATGAATCCCGGGATGTCCCTGCTGCCCGTGACCGTGCCCGCGGCCTTCCCGTACGCCCACCCGGCGGCCAGGAACGCCAGCGCGAGGAAGACCGCGATAGAGGTGAGCAGCGGCGACTGCACGATGCTGCCGTCCTTGCCGCGCAGCGGCGACCCCGCGGGCAGCACGGCCGCCACGACCACGATCACGAACGCCACGAGCGCGATCAACGCGGCTCGCAGGCCCCGGCGCTCCTCGGCGCTGAGCGCCAGCGAGCCCAGGTCGTCGTCGGGGGCGTCGGGATCGACCGGGATCGACTCGACCCGGCGGGCCAGCACGCGTTCGGTCACGAGCGTGATCGCGCCCGCCAGCACCAGGGAGGAGGCCAGCGAGAAGAAATAGTTGGCCAGCGGCGTGACCGTGTAGGCCGGGTCGACGGTGTGCGCCGCGGCCGTGGTCAGCCCTGACAGGATGGCGTCCACCGGGGTGACCAGCGGGCTGGCGTCGTAACCCGCCGAGATCGACACGAACGCCACCACGATGCCCAGGATCGGGCTGCGCCCCACCGCGCGGAAGGCCAGCGCGCCGAGCGGGATGAGCACGACGTACGCGGCGTCGGAGGCCACGTGCGCCACCATGCCGGTGAACGCCAGCGCGAACGTCACCCACTTCGGCGACACCCTCGACACCCCGGACCGCAGCACGGCCGCCAGCAGCCCGGAGCGCTCGGCGACGGCGACGCCGAGCATGACGACCAGGATCGTGCCGAGCGGCGGGAACGTGGTGTAGTTCTCGACCACGTCCTCGACCATCATCCGCACGCCGTCGGCGGACAGCAGGTTCTTGGCCACGACGGTCTTGCCGGAAGCCGGGTTCACCGCCGATACCCCGGCCGCCGACAGGCCCCAGCTCACCAGCGCCAGTAACGCGCTCAGGACGATGAACAGCCAGAATGGATGAGGCAGCCTGTTGCCCAGCCGTTCGATCCCGCTCAGCACGCGGAGCAGCGCGTTGAGGGAACGCGAACCCGTCACCGTCTCGGAGGCGCTCACCAGCCCGTCTCCTTTCCCCATATTTCGGTCAACCATTACATGGGGTAAAGGAGGCTCCTGACAAGTCTTCGGTCAAGAGAGGGTGTTCAGGGGATGGGGACGGGCTCCCGGAGCGGCACGCGTACCTCGAACCATGTCTCGCCCGGCACCGAGCGGACCTTGATCTCCCCGCCGTGCCGTCCGGCCACGATCCGGTAGGAGATGTCGAGGCCGAGACCGGTGCCCTGGCCCACGCTCTTCGTCGTGAAGAACGGCTCGAAGATCCGTTCCTTGATCGCGTCGGGCACGCCCGGTCCGGTGTCGCCGATCTCGACGATCGCCTCGTCCTCGTCGTGGGCGGTACGGATCGTCAGCGTGCCCTCCTCGCCCATCGCGTCGAGCGCGTTGTGGATGAGGTTCGTCCACACCTGGTTGAGCTCGCCCGCGTAGCAGGGGATGAGCGGCAGCGTGCGGTCGTAGTCGGTGACCACGCTGATGCCCGGCGCGATCTTCCCGCGGAAGATCGCGACCGTGCTGTCGAGCAGGTCGTGCACGTCCACCTGCTGGAACGGCGCCCGGTCCATCTGCGAGTACTGCTTGGCCGAGCTGATCAGCGACGTGATGCGCTCGGTGGCCTCGGTCACCTCGTCGAGCATCTGCGAGATCTCGATCGCCTTGGCCAGCCAGCGCAGCGCGGCGGGAGTCTGCTCCTCGCCCACCTTGCCGCGGACCTTCTCCAGCTCCTTGTTCGAGAACCCGGCGTTGACCAGCGCGGGAGCCAGGTCCCACGCGTCCTCGACGCCCAGCTCGTCCAGTGCCTCGCCCAGCTCGTCCTCGGCGTCGGAGATCTCCAGCGGCGAACGCGGCGGCAGCTTGCCCAGGTTGCTCGTGCAGGCCTCCTGCCACTCGATCAGCGTGCGCAGCTTCTCCGGCGGGATGCCCTCCTCGGCGAGCGCGGCGAGCTGGAGGCGCGAGATCCTGATCAGCGAGCGCAGCTCGCTCGCCGCGCGCACGGCCGCCGCGGCCGGGTTGTTCAGCTCGTGCGTGAGCCCGGCCGTGATCGTGCCGAGCGCGGTCAGCCGCTGCCGCCGGTCGATGGCCTCGCGCTGGAACCGCCCGCCGGACATCAGGCCGTCGAGCAGGTGCATCGCCATCGGGAACCACTCGGCGATGATGTAGGCGAACTTCTTGGCCGGCAGGAGGAAGATCCGCGACGGCGCGGTGGCCCGCAGCGAGTGCTGGTAGGTCTGCGGCGCGCGGTCGCCGAGGTAGGCGCTGGTGGCGCCGGCGTACACGCCGGGCTGGGAGGTGCGGGGCATCGCGACGGTCCCGGCGCTGACCGTCTCGTTGAGCATCTGCACCTCGCCCTCGATCAGCACCGCGAAGCACTCGGCCGGGTCGCCCTGACGGATGATGAGATCGTCCGCGCCGTACGACTGGACCCTGCCGGCGTTGGCGAGCTTGGTGAGCTGCTCGTCGGTCAGCCGCTCGAAGAGGAAGAGCTTGCGCAGTTCGTCGATGTCGATAGTTGTGCTCATTGCTTCTCCAGGTAGCGATGCACGAGCGCGACGGCCATCGCGCCCTCGCCGACGGCGGAGGCCACTCTCTTGATCGACTCGGCGCGTACGTCGCCCGCGGCCAGCACCCCGGGCACGTTCGTCTCCAGGAAGTAGGGTTCGCGCCGCAGCGGCCAGTTACGCGGCCGCTTCCCGCCCTGCAGGAGATCGGGACCGGTCAGCACGAAGCCCTTCTCGTCGCGCTCGATCGTCTCGCTCAGCCACGACGTGTACGGCTCGGCCCCGATGAACACGAACAGCCACTGCGCGTCGACCGTACGCGTCTCGCCCTTGGTCGAGAGCGTCAGCCGCTCGAGGTGGTCGTCGCCTTCGCCGCCGACGACCTCCGTCTGGAGGTGCACCTCGACGTTGGGGAGCGCCGCTATCTGCTCGATGAGGTAGTGAGACATGGACTTCTCCAAACCATCACTCCTCACCAACAAATGGACCTTGCTCGCGAATCCCGCCAGGTAGACCGCTGCCTGCCCGGCCGAGTTGGCCGCGCCCACGATGTGGACCTCGGTGCCCTTGCAGGACGGCGCCTCGGTCAGGGCAGCGCCGTAGAAGACGCCACGGCCGACGAACTCGTCCAGCCCCGGCGCCTCCAGGCGGCGGTAGGTGACGCCGGTCGCCAGGATCACCGCGTGCGCCGCGATCTCCCCGCCGTCCTTGAACCCGACCACCCGCGCCTGGCCGCGCGCCTCCAGGGAGACCACCTTGCGCGCGGTCAGCAGCTCCGCCCCGAACTTCAGCGCCTGTCTGCGCGCCCGGTCGGCGAGCTGCTGCCCCGAGACGCCGTCGGGGAAGCCCAGGTAGTTCTCGATCCTGGAGCTCTGCCCCGCCTGGCCGCCCGAGGAGTAGGCCTCCACCAGCACGGTGTTCAGCCCCTCCGAGGCGCCGTAGACGGCCGCGCCGAGCCCGGCGGGGCCGCCGCCCACCACGATCAGGTCGTAGAAGTCGGTGGCCGGGATGGTCGACAGGCCCACCGCCGTGGCCAGCGTGGCCTGGTCGGGCGACTCCAGCGTGGTGCCCTCGGCGGTCACCACCAGCGGCAGGTGGCAGCCCTCGCCGGCGGCCTTCACCAGCTGCGCGCCCTCCGGGTCCTCCGCCAGCATCCACCGGTACGGCACGTGGTTGCGGGCCAGGAAGTCACGCACCTTGTACGACTGCGCCGACCACCGGTCGCCCACCACCCGCAGCTCGGACTGCTCGACCCGCTCCGTGCGCATCCAGGCGTCGAGCTGGCCGTCGATCACCGGGTAGAACTTCTCCTCCGGCGGGTCCCACGGCTTGAGCAGGTAGTGGTCGAGGTCCACCACGTTGATCGCCTGAATGGCGGCGTCGGTGTCGGCGTACGCCGTCAGCAGCACCCTGCGCGCGTACGGATACATGTCCATGGCGGCCTCGAGGAACTGCACACCGTTCATCTGCGGCATGCGGTAGTCGGCCAGGATGGCAGCCACGTCGTCGCCCCGCAGCCGCATCTGCTTGACTGCCTCAATGCCTTCCCGGGCCGCCTCGGCGCGGACAATCCGGTATTCCTGGCCATAGCGGCGTCTCAGATCGCGGGCCACCGCCCGCGAGACGCCCGGGTCGTCGTCCACCGTAACGATGACCGGCTTGTCCATGTCTTCTCCCCACTGGTCCCTAATAGGAAGCATGTCATGCGCGAGGGGGTCAGTGAGCACTCGCTCATATCATGGGCGGATGGGCACACGCGATCGCATCATCGACGCCGCCGAGCAGGCGATTCGGGATTTCGGCATCGCGGGTGCCACCACCAAGCGCATCGCCCATCAGGCCGGCTGCTCGGAGGCGCTGCTCTACAAGCATTTCGCCAGCAAGGAGGCGCTCTTCCTCGCGGTCCTGCTGGAGCGGCTGCCCGCGCTCGCCCCCGCGCTGGCGCGGCTGCGCCTCAGCACCGGGCAGGGCGACCTGGCCGCGAACCTCACCGAGTTCGCGCTGATGGCGGTGGAGTTCTACACCAAGGCCGCGGGCATCGCGTCCGGCGTGCTGGCCGACCCGAAGCTCATGACGGGGTTCAGGGGCATGCTGGCCGAGACCCGATCGGGCCCGCATCTGCCGATCCAGGCGCTGGCCGAGATCCTGCGGGTCGAGCAGCGCGCCGGCCGGATCGACGAGGCGATGGATGCCGACGCCGCCGCGGCGATGCTGATGGGCGCCTGCTTCCACCGGGCGAACATGTCCTACTTCGTCGAGCTCCCTGAAGCGGACGGGCCCTGGGCCGCCGCGATGGTGCGCACGCTGGTCAGGAAGTGACGTTCAGGCGATGACGCGGCTCTCGCCGCCGTCCACCAGCATCGAGATCCCGTTCACGAACGAGGCCCGCTCGCTGGCCAGGAACGCCACCACGTCCCCCACCTCCTCCGGGGTCCCGACGCGCCCGACCGGCACCGCCTCGGCCCGCTGGGCGAGGGCCTCCTCGCCGCCCGCCAGCTCCCGCAGCCGGTCGGTGTCGATGGGGCCCGGCATCACGTTGTTGACCAGCACACCGTCGCGGGCGACCTCACGGGCCAGCGTGCGTACGACGCCGGCCACGGCCGAGCGGGTGGCGTTGGACAGCGCCAGGCCGTCGATCGCCTCCCTGGCCGACCTGCCGGTGATCGTGACGATGCGCCCCCAGCCGCGCGAGCGCATGTCGGGCAGGACCGCGTGCATCAGGCGTACGGTGCCGAGCAGGTTGCGCTCGACGGCGACCTCCCAGTCCGCCAGGCTGGCCTGGTCGAAGCGGCCGGCCGGCGGCCCGCCCGAGTTGGCCACCAGGATGTCGATCGGGCCGAGCACGTCGCGCGTCTCCTCGACCAGCCGCCGGGCGGCGGCCGGGTCCTCCACGTCGGCCAGCACGGCGTGCACGACCTTGCCATACTCCTGCAGCTGCACCACCGCGTCCGCGAGCCGCTCCGGGTTGCGGGCGCTGACGCAGACGTCGCAGCCCTCACGCGCGAGGCTCTTGGCGGCCGCGAGCCCGATGCCCGCGCTGCCTCCGGTGATGAGGGCGACCTTGCCCGAGATGCCGAGATCCATAGGGGCGACTATAGATCGTGCGGGCGGTAGCTGAGCAGGTCGCCCGGCTGGCATTCCAGCACCTCGCAGAGCTTGGTCAGGGTGCTGAACCGGATCGGGCTCAGTTCGGGCTGACGCGGGTGAGCTTGTCCGGGTTGAGCACGCCGTAGATGCCCGTGATGAGGCCGTCGCGGATGTCGATCAACACCACCTGGCGGTTTTCGCCGACCCGCGTCCACACGGCCGGCTGGCCGTTGACCTCGATCAGCTGGGCGTCCGTGAAGTCGTACCGGCTGAGCAGGCCGTCCAGGAACGCCGCCACCTTGCCCCGTCCGAAGATCGGCCGCAGCGCGGCCCTGACCTTGCCGCCGCCGTCGTTGTAGGCCACGACGTCCTCGTGGAGCAGCTCGGTGAGCGCGGCCAGGTCGCCGCCCGAGGCCGCGTCCATGAACTTCGTCAGCAGCTTGGCGTGGTCCGCCGCGGACGGCTGGAACCTGTCACGCCCCTGGGCGAGCCGCGCGGAGGCGCGGTGGTGCATCTGCCTGGCGTTGGCCACGGAGGTGCCGACGATCGCCGCGATCTCGTCGTACGGCAGCTCGAACGCCTCCCGCAGCACGAACACCGCGCGCTCCGGCGGCGAGAGCCGCTCCATCAGGTGCAGGGTCGCGTACGAGACGGTGTCACGCAGCTCGGCCGTGTCCAGCGGCCCCGCCTCCGACGTCATCACCGGCTCGGGCAGCCACGGCCCGGTGTACGCCTCGCGCCTGACCCGCGCGGAGCGCAACTGGTCGAGCGCCAGCCGCGAGACCACGGTCAGCAGGAAGGCGCGCGGCTCCCTGATCTCGCTCTGGTCGGTGCCCTCCCACCGCAGCCAGGCCTCCTGGACGACGTCTTCCGCGTCCCACATGCTGCCGAGCAGGCGGTAGGCCAGCCCGAGCAGCATGGGTCGGTAGTCCTCGAATTCCACGGCGGCATCATGCCTCGTCACTGAGGAACGAGGTATGCCGGGGCCGCCAGTTGAGCTGAAGCCGCGCCCGGCTGTTGTCGGCGCCTCTGAGCCTGGTCATGTACGCCACGCCGAAGGCGCCCACGAGCATCCTGGCCAGGAAGGCGGGCACGTGCTTGGGCTTGGGCGCGCCGAGCTGGGCGGCATACCGCGGCAGCCACTCGGCCATCCTCACCGGCGTGTCGTCCACGATGTTCAGCACACCCGAGACGTTCCGGTCGAGCGCCGAGACCACGGCCGTGGCGGCGTCGTGCGAGTCGGTGAACGACAGAACAGAGCCGCCGTCGCCGACGATCGGCAGCTTGCCCGCGAGCACGGACTGCGTGGTGGAGCCGTCCTTGGCATAGACGGAGCCGGGCCCGGTGAGGTGCCCGAACCGCAGTACCAGCCCGCCCACCTCGGTGACCTGCTGTTCCAGTGAGTCGAGCGCCGCCACGACCGGCGTGTACGCCTTGGGCGCGTCGTGCCACAGCGGCGCGTCCTCGTCCGCCAGTCCGGGCGCCGGCTGGTAGGCGTAGGCCAGCCCCTGGGCGATGAACCTGGCGTCCGGCGCCGCCTCGATGAGGTTCCTCGTGCCCTCGGTCCGCAGCCGGTTCGTCACCGAGAACTCCTGATCTATCTTGCGCGGGTTGATGGCCTGGGGGATGGCCGTCAGCAGGTGCACCATCGCGTCCGGCGCGACCCGCCGCACCGCCTTCACGGTCGCATCGCGGTCCAGCGCGTCCACGGCGACGTCCGCGCCCGGCGACCTGGACAGCGTCACGACCTCATGCCCCACCGCCTTGAGCAGCGGGACCAGCTGGCGGCCGATCACACCCGTGGCTCCCGCGACCAGAACTTTCATGACCTTCTCCTTCCGCATACGCAGACAGGACGGGGCAGCCTTGCGAGATGTGACAGTTCCCGGCTGGAAATGCCGCGGTAAGCATGATGAGCTTGGGAAGTGGCGAGAAATCTGATCCTGTCAGGAGGACTGTTCCACGACTTCGCCGCCACGTCGGCCGCGCTCGCTGAGGCGCTCGCCGAGGTGGGGGTCGAGTCGGAGATCACCGAGGACATCGCGGGCGCGCTGAGCGAGCCGTCGGAGGTCCAGCTCATCACGGTCAACGCGCTGCGCTGGCAGATGACCCAGGACCGCTTCGCCGACCTGCGTGACGAGTGGCGCTTCACGTTACCGGCCGAAGCCCAGACCACGCTCCTCGACCACCTCGAGCGGGGTGGCGGGCTGCTGTGCATGCACTCGGCGTCGATCTGCTTCGACGACTGGCAGGGCTGGTCGCGAGTCCTGGGCGGCTGCTGGACCTGGCCCAAGTCCCACCACCCGCCGCTGGGGTGGACAGGGGTGCGGGTGCACGGCGGACACCCGGTGGTGGACGGCTTGCGGGACTTCGACGTGGTGGACGAGGTCTACAGCGACCTCGACATCCTGCCCGACGTCCGGCCGCTGGCGTCGTCGAACGGCCAGCCGCTGATCTGGGCGCGGCCGGTGCGCCGGGGCCGGGTGTTCTACGACGCCCTGGGGCACGACACCCGGTCGTACGAGAACGAGGTGCACAGGACGCTGCTCCAGCGGGCCGCATTGTGGCTGCTGAAGCGGCCCGTCACCATCACGGAGTGAAGGACCAGCCGGTCCAGCGGGTGACGTCCACGAGGATGACCGGGCCGTCGGGCCGGTGTTCGCGATACTGGCCGTATTTGGCCGCCAGTGCGTCGATCGCCGGCTCGCGTTCCGGTCCTTCCTGCACGACCCTGGCCAGGCCGTCGGCGCGCGCCCACCACAGCCGCGTCCAGTCGTCCTCGTAGTGGTCGGCCAGCAGGCTGACCCGCGGGTTCTCCCGGACGTTGCGAAGGCGTCTCAGGTCGGTGGTGGTCTTCGGCTTGTGGTCGATCGCGGTCACCACCTGGTCCGCGACGACGGCGAAGGTGACGGGCACCAGGTGAGGGGTGCCGTCGCCGCTGACCGTGGCCAGCCGTGCCACCCGCTCCCCCCGGAACCTCGCGCGGGCCCGCTTGCCGTCCATCCCCTCATTCTGGTGGCCGGAGAAGGAGTCCGGAACTTACAAGACCGCATGTCGTCTGCCTGGGCAGGATGAGCGCATGAATGTGAACATTGCCGCGATCCCTGGTTTCCTGGCCGGGCACGCGCGTGTGCTGGACCGCCGCCGCTACGACCTGCTCATGGGCGACGGCGACGCGGCCTCCGTGCTGGCCGCCCTGGACGCCTACCGCAACCCCGACGGCGGCTACGGCTGGGGACTGGAGGCGGACCTGCGCTCACCAGAGAGCCAGCCAGGAGCTGCGCTGCACGCCTTCGAGGTGTTCGAGAACGTCGCCCCCACGACCGCGCCGCAGGCCGTGGCGCTGTGCGACTGGCTGGAGTCGGTCACGCTGCCCGACGGCGGACTGCCGTTCACGCTGCCGCTCACGGTCTCCGAGGCCACCGCTCCTTGGTGGGCGGGCGGCGACCCGGCGACCTCGTCCCTGCAGATCACCTCGATCTCCGCGGCCTCCGCCCACCGCGTCGCCGTCCACGACCCGGCCGTGGCCGGGCATCCGTGGCTGGAGCGGGCCACGCGCTACTGCCTCGACGCGATCCAGGCGCTCGACGAGACGCCGCACGCGTACGTGCTGCTGTTCGCCGTGCGGTTCCTCGACGCCGTGTACGACAGCCAGCCAAGGGCGGCCGACCTGCTCAAACGGCTCGGCGCCGGCATTCCCGCGGACGGGCGGGTGCCCGTCGAGGGCGGCACCGAGAACGAGGCCCTGCGTCCGCTGGACTTCGCGCCCCACCCGGGCCGGCCGGTCCGAGACCTGTTCGAGCCCGAGGTGATCGCCGCCGACCTGGTCCGGCTGGCGGGGGAGCAGCACGACGACGGCGGCTGGAGCGTGGACTACGCGCGCATCTCGCCCGCCGGGGCGCTCGACTGGCGCGGGGTCGCCACCGTGCACGCCGTCGAGGTGCTGCGCGCGAACGGCCTGATCTAGGGGGACAGGCGGCTGGCCGACTCCGACTCCTGGGCCATGCGGCGCAGCGTGTCGAACGCCTTGCCGTACAGGACCGTGCCGAGGACCAGAGCCTCTACGGCGGCGTCGCGCGGGCCGTCGAACGGGATGGTGTCCATCTCGACCTCGGACACCAGCTTCCGCGCGGCCTCGACGTACGGAGTCAGGTCGATGGGCAGGCCGAGCTGGCGCATTTTGACGAGCGTCTGGGCCAGCTCGTCGCGGGTCGGGGCGCGCGGGTCGATGTCCCAGCCCAGATCGGCGATGAGGCGGTCCACCTGGTCGCGGGCGATCTGCCAGTCCTCGCCGGGCTCGGGCTCGACGGCGGGACTCAGGGCGTAGTGGGCCGTGCCCAGCATCAGGTGCACGGGGAGGGACTCGTCCTCGACCGCCGCGATGACCTTCTTGATCGAGGCCACGGGGAGCCTGCCGACCTCGAGCATGGCCCGGATCAGGCGGAGTCTGCGCAGGTGGGACTCGTCGTACTCGGCTCTGGTAGCGGCTGTCTGCTGCCCCTGGTGCAGCAGGCCCTCGCGTAGGTAGTACTTGATCGTCGGGATGGCGACACCGGACTTGGCGCTGAGTTCGGAGATGCGCATCGATAGATAATAGCGCTATCCAGATCGGGCGAGGTGGCGGGCTGCGCTGAGGAGCTCGTGCACGTCGGTCTGGCGGTTCCAGAGGAAGACCACTTCGAGTGGCGGTACGTCCTCCTTTATCGGGATAAATGCGAGTGTGTCGGGGATTGTGGTGCCCTCGTGGACGCACAGGGCGTAGCCTGCGCCCTCCTCCACCATGTTGATGACCAGGTCGTGCGTGGCCGCGGACGGGCCGAGGCGGGGGTGGAGGCGGTGCCGTACGAATCCCTCCAGGAAGCGGCGGGCCCCGGCCACCGCGTCGGACTCCGGCATGACGAGCGGCTCGGCCGCCAGGTCCGACAGCGACAGCGCCTCGTGCGCGGACAGGGGGTGGTCGCGGTGGAGCAGCGCGCGTACCGGGAAGCGGTGAATCAGCATGCGAGCCACACCCCTGGGCAGCGAGCCCGGCGCGTAGCCGAGCCCGGCCTGCAGGGTGCCGTCCACGATGGAGACGATCTGCTCGGCCGTCCCCATGGGCGCCACCCGCAGGTTCGAGGTCTGGAGCTGGGAGAGCAGCCGGGCCACCACGTCCGCCAGCCCGTCGGCCACGCCCAGGCGGGCGCTCTGGGCCGTGCACCTCGCGGCGGCCACGGCCCGGTCGAAGGCATCGACCGCGACGGTGGCCTGGGCCAGGAACGCCTCGCCCGCCTCGGTGAGCTGGACGCCGCTCGATGAGCGGCTGAACAACTCGACCCCGATCTCCTTCTCCAGCGCCCTGAGCTGCTCCGACAGCGTCGGTTGCGCGATATGCAGCGCGGCGGCGGCCCGGCGCAGACTGCCTGCCCGCGCGATCGCCATCGCGTACCGGACGTAGCGTAGATCCATCCCTCACCTCGGCGTGATGATGGGCTATCGGTTGATCACACTTCCGTATTACAAGAGGGCCTGGCTCTGGTGAAGATACTCAGTTATCCGCTGCTAGCCATATTTATGGATGAATCGCCGTAACGGGCTGGTCGGGGGTTCTGTCGCATAGCACCTCATCGGCGCACCGGCCTCCACGGGGGAGGCCTCGTCGTTTGCCGAGCAAGCGCTTGCCTAAGTCGGCGGTGCGGGCTAGCGTGGCGGCACCGGGGTCTGCAAGAGGGGCGGAGGCGGGGATGCAGCCGTTCGCGGGGCGGGCGGCCGTGGCTGGGATCGGGATGACGGCCCTGACCAGGGAGTCCGGGCGCACCGAGCTGGAGCTGGCGGTCGAGGCGTGCCGGGCGGCCTGCGGGGACGCCGGAATCGGGCCGCGCGACGTGGACGCGGTGCTCAGCTACCACATGAACGACTCCGTGCCCGCCGTACAGGTGGCGCGGGCTCTGGGGATCGAGCGGCTCGGCTGGCACAACGACATCGCGGGAGGGGGCACGCAGGCGGCGTCGATCCTGGGCGATGCGGCGATGCTGATACACGCCGGGTTAGCGCGAAATATCGTGATATTTCGTGCGCTCAACGGCCGCTCGGGCAAGCGCATGAACACCGTCTCCACCGGCCCCCAGGAGCGCTTCACGTACGGACTGGCGGGCCCGATCCCGCTGTTCGCCCTGGCCACGACCCGCTACCTGCACGACACGGGCCTCACCCCCGAGCACATGCACGCCGTCGTCGCCCAGTCCAGGGAGAACGCCAAGAGCAACCCCCGGGCCCTGCGCCGCGAGCCGCTCGAACTCGCGGACTACCTCGCCAAGCCGTACGTCTGCACCCCGCTCCGCACGGCGGACTGCTGCCAGGAGACCGACGCGGCCTGCGCCCTGCTGGTCAGCGGCGTCCTCGACGGGCCACGCGTCCAAGCGGTCGTGCGTGGGGGAGGCCCCGGCTGCTCCTCGATGGACCGCGCGCCGGACGTCACCGCCATCTTCTCGGCGTACGTGGCGCCCATGCTCTGGGAGGCGTCCGGCATGCGGCCGTCGGACGTGGACGTGGCGCTGCCGTACGACGCGTATTCGTGGCTCGTGCCCCGGCAACTGGAGGACTTCGGGCTGGTCGAGCGCGGGGACCTGGGGGCGTACCTGCTGGAGCGCCGCCACGCCTGGGTGAACCCGCACGGAGGGCTCCTTTCCGAGGGTTACGTGCACGGCCTGAACAACGTGGCCCAAGCCGTGCGTGAGCTGCGGAACGGGCGTGAAGTGGCGCTGGTGACGGGCTTCGGCGGCAGCTACGGGAGCGCCGCCCTGCTCACACGGTGAAAATCAGCTGCTGGGAGGCCACGCCGGCCTGCTCGGAGCGCGCCCACCTGATGGTGACGGAGGAACGCCTGCCTCAGAACCCCGTCTACGGCCGCCCCAAGCAGGAGATCATCAACGAGTAGTCATCCGGCCGTCGCGACGAAGCGACGGTGTGTGCGGGCGGCCCGGTCATGCCCGAGCAGCGGCCGGGCCGCCAGCCATGCCGCCGCGCCTGCCGCGTCCCCCGCCGTGGCAGTGCCCGCCAGGAGGCCCTGGACCGTTCGCTTCACTGGGCCCTCCGACGTGAGCACGCTGCCTGCGAGCACGATGGGCAGGCCGGGCTCGTGCACCTGGGCGGCGGTTCTCGCGAGCCGTGACGCGGCCTCGGCGACGAGGGCCTCCGCGACCGGGTCGCCTGCCTCGGCGGCCTGGCTGACGAGGGGCGCCAGCCCGGCGAGCGCGAGCGGCGGCCGCGCGTGCACCGCCGCCGCCAGCTGCGCGACCGGATCCTCGCCCACGCCTTCGGGCAGCAGGTGCCGAACGACGAGCGCCACCAGCGACCCGCCCCCGCGATCAGCAGAGGGTGCGGCGCGTGCGTCCGGTGTGGCGAGGGCGCGGATGGTGGCGCGGGCGGCGGCGTGGCCGAGCCAGAAGCCCGACCCCTCGTCCCCGAGCAGCCACCCGTACCCGTCGGCGGTCGCCGTCTGCTCGTGGTTGGTAATTTTTGCCGCGATCGCCCCCGTCCCCGAGATCAGCACCGTGCCCGACGGTGCGGAGGTGCCGGCGGCGAAGGCGGTCACGATGTCCCCGGCGAC
>NZ_JBFAMX010000076.1:0-30237 GCF_040659615.1 Nonomuraea sp. NPDC049784 | reverse complement strand
CTGGCCGTGGTCGTGGCGGTCGGGGTGGGCCCCGAGCCGCTGGTGCTGCTCACCACCGGTTCGTTCGTGGCGGTGTACGCCTTCGGGGTCGCCGCCGCGATCAAGCTCCTGCCCCGGCGAAGCATGGGGCGCGCCGCGGCGATGCTGGCGCTCGTCGCGGTGATCGCGCTGCTGATCATGTCCGGCGTCTACCTGCTGTGGCCGTTGGCGGTGACCGGAGCGGCCCTGCTGTACCTGCGGCTCAATCGGCGCCGCCCGGCGCCGGGGGAGCGGCGGCCGGAGGACGTCGCGGAGCTGAGCACGTGATGGCCGATCGCACCGTGCCGGGGCCGGGCGGTCCGCGCAAGGCCGTGGCCGCCGCCGGAGGTCCGGCCGCCCTCATGCCCTGCCACCTGCGATGCACCCGATTGGAGCGCCTGTGATTCTGGGTATCGACCATGTCGGCCTGGCCACCGATGACCCGGCAGGCGCCGCTCCCTTCCTGGCGGCGCTGGGGCTGGGCCCCGGCGACAGAGGAATCGCCGGCGACTACGGGGTGGCCTGCGAGTTCTGGCGCTACGTCGACGGAATCGGCCAGCCCTCCATCGAGCTGGTCTCCCCGGTCAGACCGGATTCGCCGGTGGCCGGGCGGCTCGCGAAGCAAGGACCCGGCCTGTACCACGTGGCGTTCGGCGTGGACGACCTGGAGAGCGAGTTCGCCCGGCTGCGCGAACACGGGTTCGCGGCGGTCGACGTCCAGCCCTGCGCCGGGGCCCGCCCAGGCATGCGGGTGGCGTTCATGTACGCGCGCAAGCCCGCCGGCCTGCTGATCGAGCTCGTGCAGTATTCGTGACCGGCTAGGAAGCAGGTACAGGGAAGATCGAGCAGGTGGTGGTGCCGTGGGCGTAGAGATGGCCGTCGTCCACCCCCACCACCTGAGCCTCGGCCGTGCCGATCGTGCGGCCGACGTGGATGGCGATGCCGATGACGCGCAGCTTGCGAGCAGGGTGGCGAAGTAGCCGCCGTGCACCGTGCCCATCGGGTTGTAGAGGTGCTCACCGGTCTCGCCCTCGAACACCACGCGTCCGGGGTCCGCGGCGATCAGCGCGAATCCGAGCGTTATCGAGATCGGCGCCTGCGGGGTCCGCCCGTCGGCGATCGAGCGTAGAAACTCCAGACCATCCACTTTAGACATACCGTTCAGTTTGAAATCGTGTGAGTGCGCAGGAAAAATAACAGGCGATGAACTCTGGGGAAATCACGGAGCCGCCGACAGGACGGGCGCGGGCTGGCCCTGAAAGGTACGGCGGTATTCCATCGGGGTCACGCCGACCGACCTGATGAAATGGTGGCGAAGATTTCCGGCCGTGCCCATGCCGCATATCTGGCTGATCCGCTCGGCCGGCAGATCGGTCGACTCCAGCAGGTGCCGGGCCCGCGCCAGGCGCTGGGCGTGCAGCCAGCGCAGCGGAGTGGTGCCGGTCGCCTCGTGGAAGCGGCGGACGAGCGTACGGGAGCTCAGTCCCGCGTGCTCGGCCATCTGCGCCACAGTGAGCTGCAGGTCCAGGTTCTGGATCGCCCACTGCAGAACGGGGGCCAGCCCGTCGTCACCGGCGCGGGGGACCGGGGACTCGATGTACTGCGCCTGCCCGCCGGGGCGGTGGGCGGGCACGACCAGGCGCCGCGCGACCTGGTTGGCGCAGGTCGCCGGAGTGAGCCGGTTCCACTTCTCCCGGATGTTCAAGGCCAGGACCGGCGCCCGGTTCGTCGAGTACCTCACGAAGATCAGACTGGTCGAGGCCAGTTACCGGCTCCTGAACACGGCCGAATCGGTGAGCAGCATCTGCTACGCCATCGGGTATCGGGATCTGAGCAACTTTCAGCGGATGTTCCGCCAGCACGGGGCCACCCCTTCGGCGCACCGCCGCAAGCAGAAGCGGCAGTATCCCGTCGAGGTCCGCACGGCTGTCGAGTCACCCGCCCGCAGGAAGGCGGCCTGAGTCTCCCGGACACGCCCACCCCGGCCCCGCCCCGGAGCCGGGGTTGCCTACAGCGCCAGGCTGAGGCGTCAGGCCGGCCGTACCGGCTGGCGCAGCAGCGTGCGTGGTGCCGGGTCGTCCAGGGCGCTCAGGTAGATCTCGTGGTGCGGGCCGTTGACGACCAGCCCGTGCTCGGCCATGAACTCCTCCATGACCTTCAGCGACAGGTGCTCCTCGCTGAACGGCCCCTCGTGCAGCAGCTCCACACACTGGCCCTCGGTGACGGTGACCAGCCGTACCCGGTCCACGGCCGCGCCCGAGGCGCGGCTCTGCTCGCGCGCCCGCTCCAACGCGCCCTCCTGCTGCGGTACGGCCGGCAGCGGCAGCAGCACGTGCCAGCGCCACTGCTCGCGTGGCACCTCCAACCCGGGCCGCTCGTCCTCGACCCACCACTGGCCCTCCAGCGGGCCGGTGGCGGCGCCCAGGGCGGCGGCCACGGTGTACAGGGCGCGGATGGCCGCGGTGTGCTCGCTGCCGCCAGGTTCGCCCAGGCCGGTCACGCTCAGGCAGGTGACGGGGCCGTGGGTGGCGATCGCCGGGATCATCGTTGCTCCTCCAAAGGGATCATCAGGTGGGTGACGAGCCGGTCTGGCGCGGTGGTGGCCGGGTCGGAGACGTACACCTCGTGGATCGGCCCGCGCAGCGGGTGTCCCCGCTCGGCGCACCAGGCCAGCACGGCGTGGGCGGTGAGAGAGATCTGGTCGTAGGGGCCGACGTGCGTGGCGCAGGCGAACGCCCCGCCGGGCAGCACCTCCACGCTGAGGCCCGCCCGCTCCCACGGCTCCGCCGCGCCGTCGCGGTCGAGGACGAGCGCGGCGCGTACCTCGAAGGCGTCGTCCAGCTCGATCGGGAACAGCCCGATCAGCTGCGGCGGGCCGGCGAGAGGCAGGGCACGCATCAGGCGGGCGATCGCCGCCGAGGTGGCGCGGGCCACGTCGGCGGGTCCCGTCGCGCTTTCGCGGGCCATCGCCACCGGCCTGGCGGGCTCGGTGACCACCCGTACGGGCGTGGCGGGCAGTCCCTCGGCCATCACGCGCTCCAGCGTCGCCAGCGTCCGCCGCCGCCGCGCCAGCTCCGCCTCCAGCGCCTCGCGCACCTCGTCCAGGGCGTCTGCCGTACCCGACAGCACCTCGGCGATGACCGGCAGCGGCACGTCCAGCGCGCGCAGCAACCCGATCGACAACGCCTGCCTGGCCTGCGCGCGCCGGTAATAGCGGTAGCCGGAATCGGCGTCCACATGCGCCGGCACCAGCAGCCCCAGCTCGTCGTAGTGCCGTAGCTGCTTGACGCTCAACCGGCTCAACCTGGCGAACTGCCCGATCGGCAGCAGATCTCCGTCCACGCACTCCAGCATGGGCTCTCCCACGGGGGGAGAGTCCAGCGCGTGGGCGCCGGCGTGTGCTTCCTCACCTGTGCATCAGGATTTTGATGTCCTCGAACAGGCGGTCGTGGGCGGCGGCCGCCTCTGGGGAGGTCAGGTCCATGTTCTGGATGAAGCCGTGCTCCAGGCCGGGCTCTTGCCGGTGCGTCACGCGTGCGCCGGCTTCCGCCAGCCGGCGGGCGTAGGCGTCGCCTTCGTCGCGCAGGGCGTCGTGTTCGGCGGTCACGATGAGGGTGTCCGGCATGCCGGACAGGTCCGGTGTCAGCAGCGGGCTGGCGTGCGCGCGGTCGGCGGGGCCGGGTGTCCACAGCGCGATGGCCGAGGCGAGGAAGTCGGCGTCCAGCGAGTGGCCTGAGCCCTTGTCGACGATGCTCGGCTGCGAGAGCGTCAGGTCGGTGTTGGGGCAGATCAGGATCTGTACGGCAGGTACCGGCTCGCTCGCGTCCCGCAGCCGCAGGCAGGCCATGGTGGCCAGATAGCCGCCGGCGCTGTCGCCGGCCACCGCGACCGGGCGGGCCCAGCGCAGTACGGCGGTCACGTCCTGGATGGCTGCCGGGTAGGGATGCTCGGGTGCGCGCCGGTAGTCGACGGCCAGCACCTCGACGTCGCAGGCGTGGGCGATGCGCCGGCAGGTGCGGTCATGGGTGTCCAGGTCGCCGATGATGAAGGCGCCGCCATGGGCGAACACCATCAGTGGCCGCGCCTCTTCGGAGGGCCGGTAGTGGCGCAGCGGCAGCCCGTCCGGCCCGTGGAGGTCTTCCACGTGGGTCAGTGCGGGGCCTTGGGGGCGGTCGGCGGCTCGCCGGCGTGTTCCTTCGCGGAGTTCCGCCACGTCGGGGACGGTCATGAGGCCTCTCGTTTCTTCATGGTGGACGCGCAGCTCGACGTGCGCGGGGCGCTGTCGATGGCCTGCAGGCCCCACATCCTAGAGAGGAGAACTTGAGTTAGTCGTCTGACTCACTATGGACAGCCGACCCTCGGGTCGCTAAGGTTCTCATAAGTCAGCCAGCTAACTAACAAGCCGAAGGGTGACCATGCGCGCAATGACGGTCGAGGCATTCCTCGCCGGGCCGTACGTGGCGACCCTGACCACACTCCGGCCCGACGGCTCCCCGCACGTGGTGGCCGTACGTTTCACCTGGGATCGGCAGGCGGGCCTGGCCCGCGTGCTGACCGTGGCCTCCTCGCGCAAGGCCGGGAACCTGGCCGCCGACCCGGGCGGTCGCGCCGCGCTCTGCCAGGTGGACGGATTCCGCTGGGTCACGCTCGAAGGCCCCGCCACCATCCACACCGACCCCGCACGCGTCGGCGAGGCGGCCCGCCGCTACGCCGAACGCTACGCCGCCCCACCACCCAACCCGCCCGGCCGGATCGTCATCGAGATCGCGGTCGACCGCATCATGAACCTCAACCTCTGAAGGACTTGCCATGCCCATTCAGCATGTACTCGACTCCACCATCTCCTACCGGGAGACCGGTTCCGGGGCGCCGATGGTCTTCCTGCACGGCAACCCCACCTCCTCCCACCTGTGGCGGGACATCCTCCCGGCGGTCGGCGAGGGCCGCCGGCTGGCCCCCGACCTGATCGGCATGGGCGAGTCCGGCAAACCCGATATCGACTACACCTTCGCCGATCAGGCCCGCTACCTGGACGCCTGGTTCGACGCCCTCAAGCTCGACGACGTCGTCCTCGTCGGCCACGACTGGGGCGGCGCCCTGGCCTTCGACTGGGCCGCCCGCCACCCGGGCAGGGTGCGCGGCATCGCCTTCACCGAGACCATCGTCAAGCCGATGACCTGGGAGGAGTTCCCGGACGGCGGCCGCCAACTGTTCCGGGCCATCAAGACCGAGGGCGTCGGCGAGAAGATGATGCTGGACGACAACGCCTTCCTGGAGGCGCTGCCGGGCAGCGTCGCCACCCCGATCAGCCCCGGTGACCTGGACGTCTACCGCAAGCCGTACCCGACTCGCGAAAGCCGCCTGCCGCTGCTGCAGTGGGCGCGCTCGATGCCGCTGGGCGGCGAGCCCGCCGACGTCGTGGCGCGCGTCGAGGCCTACGACACGTGGCTGGCCGCCAGTGCCGAGGTGCCCAAGCTGCTGCTGGCCTTCGCGCCCGGGCCCGGCACGATGATGCACCAGGACATGATCGACTGGTGCGCGGCCAACATGGCCGGCCTCCAGATCCGGCAGTACGACGAGGTCGCGGGGCACCACACCCCCGAAGACCACCCCGAGCTGATCGCCACGGCCATCGCGACCTGGGTGGATGAGCACGCCGGCCTCCTGTGACGGCACCCCCGTGGTGTGGCCTGTGGCTGGGATGCTGAGCGGGGTCCGGTGGCCCGGGTTCCCGCTCCGGCCGATCCGCTAGCGACGAAGCGTTTCAAAAGCCGCGTACGTACGCACCGGCGATTACGTTCCGGATAACTTCCTGATCAATGCGTGACATTCCCTTGCGAGGTCTTTGCGGCAGCCATACTCTGCACTCCGCGACGATCTCATTACGGGGAGTAACTATGCGGATATGTGGGGCGGTTTGCTCGCCTGCCGGGGCCTTGATCGCAGCGCTGGGCCTTGCGGCTGTATGCGGTTGCCAGGCGCCCAAGACGGCCGTGCCCGTCGCCGCCACGCCGGTCTACGCCGTACCGTCGGCGACGTCCTCCCCGCGGTCGACCCATGAACGAATCCAGCAGGCGTACACGGAGTACTGGGCGGTGCTCCTCCGGGCGGGCCGATCAACTCCCGAGCAGGCGCGCGAACTGCTCAAGCCGTACGTGGCCGGCGGGTACCTCGAGCAACTCGTCGAAGGCGTCCGCAGGATGCGAGACAAGGGACGAGAGCCATCGGGCCGAGTGACTCCGCGGGTGAAGGAGGTCTGGCTCGCCGGACGCCATGCCAAGGTGGTCGACTGCCAGGACGTCTCGCACGCCTATTTGGTCGACGTTCGGACCGGGCAGATTGTCGCGAAAGACGAACCGATCCAGACATTCGCGAACGTCGAGGCGGCTCTCCGGCAAGGCGAAGACGGGCGGTGGCGCCTTGAGAGCGTGCGGATCAAGGACAAGCCGTGTACGCCACTGAATCCCCCCGACGCGATGGAGACCAGCCCTCAGTGACGCCGGGCGTGCTTCAGGTGGCGGCCTGCCGCGCGCGACGCGGGCTCAGGTCAGTACGGCGGTGGACTGCCGAGTAAGGTGCCCGGATGATCGGGATACCAGAGGCGTTCGCGCGGAGCACTGTCGAGCGTGAGGGAGAGCCCGGAGCGGCGTGGCTCGCCGAACTGCCCAGGATCGTGGACGACCTGCTGGAGCGTTGGGAGTGCGTGCCGGACGGCGAGGTCATGCACGGGGGCGTCGGGGTCATCGTCCCGGTGCGACGGCAGGCCGAGGGGGCCGCTGTGCTGAAGGTGTCGTTTCCGCATCCCGGCAACGTCCATGAGCCGGACGCGTTCGCGGCGTGGGGCGGGCGCGGAGCTGTCCTGTTGCATGAGCGGGACGACGAACGTTTCGCCATGCTGCTCGAGCGCGTCCGGACGTCGACGCTGGCGGAGGTCGAAGACGGCGATGAGGTTGTGACGATCGCAGGGCGGCTCAATCTCCGGCTGGCCATCCCCGCGCCGCCTGGCCTGCCCCGGCTGCGGGAGCAGGCCGGCGCCTGGGAGGAGCGGCTACGCGAGGATGCCGACGAACTGACGCATTCGATGTCGCGTCACGTGGTGGGCGCCGCCGTGGCGACCGTCCGCGAGCTGGGCCGGGCCCAGCCGGACACCCTTATCCACGGCGACCTCCACGCCAGGAACATCCTGCGGGCCGACCGTGAGCCATGGCTGGCCGTCGACCCCAAGGGGTATGCGGGAGATCCCGCGTACGACGGCGGCACGCTGCTCAAGTCGCGCGCGCTGACGCTCCTCGAAGCGGACGACCTGCGCAAGGCTCTCCACCGTACGCTGGACGTCTTCGCCGAGGCCGCGGAGGTGGATCGCGAACGCGCCCAGCGCTGGGCCCAGTTCCATGCCGTCCAGGCCGCGTTCTGGGGCCGTCGCCACGGATTCCGAATGGCCCGCGGCGGATCACGCTTGGACTGGCTCACCGAATTCGCAGACCGCGTGGCGGAGTTGCTCACGAGGTGATCCATCACCAAGAGAGATGACACTCATCGCTGATTATCGCCCTGGCAGAGGAAGCGCCGGCGCATGCCCGCCGTTGGAAGGCGTCAGAGGGGAGCAAAGTCCCCTCGATGGACCACCCGACGTCGAGCTCTGAGAGGCACCTGTGACCCCTTCCGTTCACCCCCAGACCGCCCCGCGGACGGCGTCGCCCTCGGCCGGGCTCGTCGTGCTCCTGGCCGTCGCCTCCGGGATGACCGTCGCCAACCTGTACTACGCCCAGCCTCTGCTGTCCTCATTGAGCGCGTTCTTCGGGATCGGCACGGCCGCCGCGGGCGGGCTCATCACCGTGACCCAGATCGGCTATGTGGCGGGCATGCTGCTTCTCGTCCCGCTCGGTGATCGCATCGAGAAGCGCAGGCTCGTCGTGGTCCTGCTGGCCGTCACCGCGGCGGCGCTGGTCGCGGCGGGGACTGCCACCACCTTCCCGGTGCTCCTGGCCGCCTCACTGGTCGCCGGAGGAACGTCTGTCGTCGCCCAGATCCTCGTCCCGTTCGCGGCCGGTCTCGCCCCCGACCACGCTCGCGGGCGCGTCGTCGGCCAGGTGATGAGCGGCCTGCTCACCGGCATCCTGCTGTCCCGCACGCTGAGCAGCCTGGTCTCCCAGGTCGCAGGGTGGCGCGTCGTGTTCCTGGGCTCGGCCGTCCTGATGGCCGTGCTGGCACTGGCCCTGCGCGCGGCCCTGCCTCGCCATGCCCCCAGCACGAACGTGTCGTACGGGCGGCTGCTGCACTCCACCGCGCGGCTGGTGCGCACCCACCCGGCGCTGATGCGGCGCGGGCTGTACCAGGCGGTGATGTTCGGCGCGTTCAGCGCGTTCTGGACCACGGTGTCGTTCGTGCTGACCGGCCCCGCTTTCCACTACTCCGGCTTCGGCGTGGGCATGTTCGCCCTGGTCGGGGCGGCTGGAGCGGCGGTGGCGCCGTTCGCGGGACACTGGGCCGACCGCGGGCTGGTGCGCCCGATGACCGCCGCGGCGTTCGCCGCCGCCGCGCTGGCGTTGGCGCTCGCCGGATTCGGGCAGCACAACATCATTCTGCTCGCCGTCGCCGCCGTCGTGCTCGACATGGCGGTGCAGACCACCCTCATTCTCGGCCAGCACACCATCTACCGGCTGGACGGGGATGCGCGGGCACGGCTGAACAGCGTCTACATCGCCACGTTCTTCGCCGGAGGAGCCATCGGCTCCCAGGCCGGCTCGATGGTCTACCACGCCTACGGCTGGACCGGCGTGACAGTCCTGGGCGCCGTGCTCCCCGTCCTCGCCCTGCTCTACTGGGCCACCGAAGGCCGCGCCAGTGCCCGCACCACGTCGTGACCGGCGATCACTCCGATATGAAAACCACCCAAAGCATCAGCGAGGTCCAGTGGTTCGGCGCCAAGCGGGCGGGCGCGACCGCCGTCGAGGTCGAAGGCGCCTCGCACGCCGTCGCGGTATCCCGGCCCAAGGACGTGGCCGACCTGATCCGCGAGGCGGTCCGGGCCACCTCCGCCTGATGTACCGCCCAGCGGCGTGCGGGGATCAGGTGATGTGCCGGAGCAGTGCCGCGACCGCGGGTGGCGGCTCTCCCCGGGGCCGGACCACCATGACCTTCCACCTCGGCGCGTGCTGGGCGAAGCGGTGGGCGGTCAGGTCCGGGAACCTCGCCGCGATCGACTCCGGCATGATGCACACGCCCAGGTCGTGGCGTACGAGCTCGGACGCCGCCACGATGTCGTTCACCTCGAACGTGGTCGTGCGCTCGACCAGGGCCGCGCGGAACGCCTGATCGACCGAGTGCCGGATCGCCCAGCCGGGCGAGAAGTCCACCAGGGGCAGCCGGGCCGCGTCGGCAAGCGTCACCGGCCCGGGGAGCTCCCGCCCGGCCGAGGTCACCAGGACCATCTCCTCCCGGGACAGCAACCGGGTCACCAGGCCCCGCTGCTGCTGGCGGTCGAGCGCGACCACCGCGAGGTCCACGGCACCCTCCCGCAGCGCCTGCCGGATGTCGACCACCGCCGCCTGCCGCAGGCGGACCACGACGCCGGGATGCTCCCTCCGCAGCCCGGCCAGCGCATGGTGCAGGCCGGCCCAGACACCCTGCATCGTGCCGACCGTGATCCGTCCGCGCAGCTGTCCCCGCACGCCGTCTACCGCCGCCCGCACCTGATCGGCGGCCCGTAGCGCCGCTCGTGCGGCCGGGATGAACGCCTCGCCGGCCGGGGTCAGGGCCACCCGGTGAGTGGTGCGATCGAACAGCGGAGTGCCCAGGTCGCGCTCCAGCGCGCGCACCGTGCTGGAGACGGCCGACTGGACGACGTGCAGACGCTGGGCCGCCGCCGTGAACCCGCCCTCTTCGGCAACCGCGACGGCCACCTCCATCTGCCGCAGATCCAAACACCCTCCCAGGCCCGCGGGGGTCATCTCTGTAAGAGATGACCCTTTCCCCTTATTATCGCCGCATCTGTCACGCCATGAACGAGCGGATGGCGCGCTCGGTATTGAGGTCGCCAAGGGGCAGCTCCGGCGCTCTGGCTAGGTAGTGAGGATGCTGATGCCGATCATGCGAGCGCCGGTCTCGGTGCGCGGGCGGTGCGTGCTCCCGGGCGCGAACACCACATAACTGCCCGGCCCGAGGCGATGCCCCCGGTCGATGAACTCGCCAGACACGCACACCACGCCCGCCGCCTACCGCCGCTCCTTCGGCCGCCACGCCGGCGGCGGGCGACCGAGCGGCTGAGGCGGAGTGTGTGCCCGCATCCGGCCCGGCCGGCAAGGGACGGCGGGCGCGGTCGCGGCGTGGCGGGACACGCCGTTCTTCTCCGACGAAGAGCGTGCCGCCCTCGCACTCGCGAAGGCGGCCACGCAGGTCCCCGACAACCCCGACGGCGTCCCGGATGCCGTGTGGGAGGCGGCCGCGGACCACTACGACGAGGAGGCGCCGGCCGCCCTGGTCATGGCGATCGCGGCGATCAACGCCTGGAACCGCATCAACATCACCCTCCGCAACGCCCCCGCGTAGTTTCAGAACGAGGTGAGACAGGTCGACGGGCGATGCTCGTGGCTCTGGGTTCCTTGCGGATGTTCGCTATCGCCCGCCATACAGGTCGCCAAATTCACTCACAGACGTTGCTGCTCGTATCCGGCTATCGCAAAAACAATGGCCTCCGATACCGCCCAGAACCATGCCGGGTAGCGGACGCCGAATGATCCCGTGCCACGGTGGGGGAGTTTCATGGCTGTGGGTGAGAAGACGGCGTCCGGTCGGATGCCCTGGGTGATGCTGGCGCTGGCGACGCTGGGGTTCGCGGTGAACTTCTGGGCGTGGGCGCTGCTCAGCCCGCTCGGCCCGCGGTACAAGGAACTGCTCGGCCTGTCGGCCCCGCAGCAGGCGTTGCTGGTGGCGGTGCCGGTGATCGTCGGCTCGCTGGGGCGGATTCCGGTGGGTGCGCTGACCGACCGGTTGGGAGGGCGGGTGATGTTCCCGCTGGTCTCGGCCGCCACGATCGTGCCGGTGTTGTTCATCGGTGTGGCCGGTCAGAGCTCGCTGGCCGCGCTGCTGGCCGGCGGGTTCTTTCTCGGCATCGGGGGGACGGCGTTCGCTGTCGGGGTGCCGTTCGTCAACGCCTGGTTTCCGCCGCATCGGCGAGGGCTCGCGGTGGGGATCTTCGGAGCGGGGATGGGTGGCACTGCGATCAGCGCGCTGACCACGGTCAATCTGGTCGAAAGCGCTGGGGCGGCTGCCCCGTTCGTCATCACGGCGGTAGTGCTCGCGGTCTACGCGGTCGTCTCGTGGCTGGTGCTGCGGGATGCCCCCGGGCGGGGCGTGGCCGGGGGGTCGCTGACGGCGCGGCTGGCGGCCACCGCCAGGTTGCCGATCACCTGGCAGGCCTGCTTGCTGTACGCGGTGGCGTTCGGGGGCTATGTCGCTTTCTCTGTCTACCTTCCGGCTTACCTGCAGACGGGGTACGGGCTGGAGCAGGCGGACGCCGCCAGCCGGATGGCCGGGTTCGTCGTGCTGGCGGTTCTGATGCGGCCGGCGGGCGGGTGGTTGTCGGACCGGCTCGGCCCGGTGCCGGTGCTGGCCGGGGTGTTCTCCGTGGTCGCCGTCATGGCCGCGATCCAGGCGCTGACCCCCGCCCTGATGCCGGTGGGCACGATCGCCTTCCTCACCATGGCGGCCGCGCTCGGCGCGGGCAGCGGCGCCACGTTCGCGCTGGTGGCTCAGGTGACCCCGACCGACAAGGTGGGCTCGGTGACCGGGCTGGTCGGCGCGGCCGGCGGCCTCGGAGGGTTCGTGCCCCCGCTGGTCATGGGCTTCATCTATGGCCGGCTCGGCTCGTACGGGCTCGGACTGGCGCTGCTGGCCGTCACCGCCGCCCTGTCCGTCGTGCTGACCCTGACCGCGGTACACGCCTTGACCACCGCGCGAGCACACGCCCAGTGATCAGCGCGATGGCTCCCAGCCCAGCGGGCGCGGCCGCCGTCACGATCGTGATCGGGACGACCACCCTCGCGGCCTCGCCCGCTCAGGCCATGGACCCGTGGGGGCGCCTGCCCGCACGGCTGGATGTGCGCGTACTCAGGCCCGGACGGCGCAGGTAACTTCGCGAAGTTCGAACTCCAGGCACGGGCACTACGCGCCGACGCCGGCCAACGGACAGCCCGCCGCGATCGCCTGCCTCCGCGACGGCGGCGGGATCCCCCCGAACGCGGAAGCCCGGTGACGAGGATCATTCGGTGGATCGTTCGGCGATATGGGTGAGTTTGTCGGGGTTGCTGACGGTGTAGATGTCGCGTACTTGGGTGCCGTCCGGGGTGAGGTCGACGACCATGACGGCGTACGGGGCGTTCTGGACGAACAGCACGGCGGAGGGCTCGCCGTTGACCTCCTGGTATTGGATGTCCAAGTCCTCGAAGGGCTGGGCGGCGCTGGCGAGAAGTACGCGGGCGACGTTGTCGCGGCCGTGGATGGGACGTGGGCCGGCGGCGCTCGACTTGCCACCACCGTCGGACCACAGGGTCACCTCGGGGGCGAGGAGCTCCATCAGCGCGTTCAGATCGCCGCCGAAGGCGGCGGCGACGAATCGCTCGGTCACTTGTTGCTGGAGGTGCGGGTCGATCTGGGTGCGGGGGCGGCGGGCCTGGACGTGTTCGCGGGCGCGGTGGGCGAGCTGGCGTACGGCGGCGGGGGTGCGGTCGAGCATGGCGGCGATCTCAGTGTGCTGGTAAGCGAACACCTCATGCAGGATGAACACCGCCCGCTCCAGTGGGGTGAGCGTCTCCAGCACCACCAGCAGCGCGATCGACAGCGAGTCCGAGCGTACTGCGTGATCGGCGGCGTCGGCGGCGGTGAGCAGGGGTTCGGGCAGCCAGGACCCGACGTAGGTCTCGCGCCGCCGGCGTAGGGCGGTCTGGTGGGCCAGTGCCTGGTTGACCGCGATGCGTACGAGGTAGGCGCGGGGATGCTCGATCTGGTCCGGATCTCTGGAGGACCACGCCAGCCAGGTCTCCTGCAGGACGTCCTCGGTGTCGGTGACGCTGCCGAGTGTGTTGTAGACGATGGAGAAGAGCAGTTCGCGGTGGTCGGCGAACACCTGGGTGGCATTGGACATCACAGGTCCCCCTATCTGTGTGACTGCTGCCTGAGAGCCCTTGTCGGGGTCGTTGTGTGACGTCCGCACGGCGAAAAGTGACCCAGATCTCATCCGCCGGAAATTCGTTTGCCGCTCGCGCGGGCCCGGGTTAAGGTCGCCGCTCATCATCTCGTGACGGAGGAGTTGCTTTACATGCGGGTCGATGTCGTGCGTGATCTCGCCAGCTCGGTAATTCGACCATCGCGTGTTAGGACTCGTTTCCTTGGATATTCCACGTAGTTTCGTCATCCGGGAGAGCAGCCACCGGATCCTCAATCCGTTCACCCTGGAAAAGTTCGCCACTCTGGGCGCCGCGATCGGCCTGCGCCCGGACGCTTCCGTGCTCGATCTGTGCTGCGGCAAGGGCGAGATGCTCGCCACCTGGGCCCGCGACCACGGCATCGCCGGCACCGGCGTGGACATCAGCACCGACTCTCTCGCCACGGCACGCGAGCGCGCCGCCGAATTCGGTGTCGCCGATCGGCTGACGTTCGTGCATGGCGACGGGCGTGTTCGCGCTCATGAAGCGCTGACGAATCCCATCCCGGCCCTTTGCCCCGCTGGGCCGGGACGACCCGGGGCCGGGCAGCCGTCCTTTCCACGGCCGCCCGGCTGTCCGGGATGGATCCACTCGTGAAGGAGCCGAAGAGCGCGTCAGGTCATGCTCGACGTCCACTTCAACCCGCCGGTGGCTCGCCTCAGGCCGTCATCGGGGGGGCCGCGACGAAATCATTGATGACCTCCGCGAGCCGTTGGGGCTGGTCTTCCTGGAGGAAGTGGCCCGCGTCGGCGATCATGATCGAGGTGGCGCCGGGAACGCGTTCGGCCATGCGCTGGGCGTGCGGGCCCATGACCCCGTCGCGTTCTCCGTACGCGCACAGGAACGGAATCTGGAGTTTCTCCAGTACGGCCCAGGCGGCACGGTTGGGTTCGCTGGCCACGTCCTGCGGCGAGATGGGGACGAGCAGGGGGAACTGGCGTGCGCCCGCCAGGTATGACTCGTCCGGGAAAGGGGCGTTGTAAGCGGCTAGGACCGCGGGGTCGACCTCGCCCACGGCGTTGCGGGTGACCACTTCGCCCGGCTCGAACGGGTAGGCGCGCTGGCTGCGTTGCAGCCACTGGACGTAGAACGGGCCCATCTCGTCGGAGTCGCCGGTGGGCAACATCGTGTTGGCGGTGATCACCCGGCGGAAGCGTTCGGGCTGCTCGGCCAGCAGCCGCAGGCCCAGCAGGCCGCCCCAGTCGTGGCAGACCAGGGTGACATCCCGCAGGTCCAAGGCGTCGAAGATGGTCTCGCGCAGCCAGTCCACGTGCGCCTGGTAGGTGTAGCCGTAGCGGAAAGCGGGCTTGTCCGAACGGCCGAACCCGATCAGATCGGGCGCCACGCATCGATGGCCGGCCGCGACCAGCGGCGGGATCACGTGCCGGTAGAGGTAACTCCAGGTCGGCTCGCCGTGCAGCAGCAGGATCGTCTCCCCGCCGGCGTTCTCTGGGCGTTCGTCCACATAGTGCACGCGCAGCCCGCCGCTGATCTCGGTGTAGTGGGGTTCGAAGGGGTAGCCGGGGAGGTTGTCGTAGCGCTCGTCCGGGGTGCGGAGGACGTACTCAGCTGGGTTGCTCATGCACCCTGAGAGCTGCCGGAGGGGCGCGAGTGTGACGTGATCTGTGCCTCAGGTGCGCGGGAGACGGTCAGCGTGGGGTGGCCTGGCGGCGGTCCAGGCCGGGGCGTCGAGGAAGTAGCGCGCTGGTCGCGCCGATGCTGGTCACGTCGCTGGCCGTACCTCCCGGCGCACCCGCGCCGGCCCTGCGTCACCTGCTCCAGGCCATCGCCGGCACGGATCCGCTCTGACCGCTCCCACGAGATTCGTGTGGGTGGCTACCGCTCCTCGTAGGTGATCTCGTGTTTGGCGGCGATGGGGTTGAGCTTCTTCGGGTCGAACTGTCCGTCGGTGACGGTGGCGTCCGGTCCGGCCTCGAAGACGTCCTCGAGGTAGCACTCCCACCCTCCGGGCGTGGAGATCTGTATCACCCGTGGGGGCGGGGTGGAGCCCTTGCGCAGGGCATGCGGGACTCCGTGCGGCAACAGGACGAACCCGCCTGCGGCGACGTGCTCGACCCGGTCGTCGAACTCGACCTCCAGCACGCCGTCGAGCACGTAAATGCACTCGTCGGCGACGTGGTGGACGTGGCGGGGGATGTCGCGGGCGAGGATCACCTCCAGCAGGGAAAGCCTGCCCTCGGTGTCCTCGGTTCTGGCCTTGAAGGCGAACACAGGCGGGACGGGGACGCGGCTGGGCCGTACCTCGCCGGGGTTCAGCAGGATGAAACGGTCTTTCGACATGATGGTGACCCTTCACGCATGACATAATCGGAATATGGAATCCGGATTCCGCAGTTGAGTCTAGACAGAGGATCTCGTGGCATGTCAACTCCGCCGACCCGGCGTAAGCCGCGCACCGACGCCGAGCGCAACCGTGACCGTGTGCTGGAGGCGGCCCGGGCGCTGTTCACCGAGCACGGCTTTGACGTGCAGATGTCGGAGGTCGCCCGGGTGGCCGGAGTCGGCGTGGGGACCCTCTACCGGAAGTTCCCGACTCGCGACGTTCTGATCGAGGCTGTCGCGGAGCAGCGCTCCGCCGAGATGGCCGCGTTCGCGCGGGCGCGCTGCCTCGCCGAGGACGATCCGTCCCAGGCGCTCGACCTGTTCCTGCGCCACGTCGGCGAGGTGCTGGCGGGCGATCGCGGCATGTCGGAGGTGATCGAGCAGGCCATGGGATCGACCGAGCCGCGCGGGGAGGCGCGCGCGGCGCTCCACGGCGTCATCGCCGAGCTGATCGACCGGGCGCGGGCCGGTGGCGTGATCCGGCCGGATGCGACGACCGCGGACGTCAACATGATCGTTTGCGGTCTGGCGGCCGTCATCCGCCATTCGGCCGGTGACTGGAGGCGGTACGCCGAGATCGCGCTGGATGGCCTTCGTCCCCGCTGACCACCTCGGTGTCACACTTCGGGTGCCCGCACCCTCTCAGGGGCATGACCATTCTCGTTACCGGGGCCACCGGAACCGTCGGCCGCCACGTCGTCGACCACCTGCTCCGCCAAGGCCAGAAGGTGCGCGCCCTGACCCGCGACCCGGCCCGCGCCGACCTGCCCGAAGGAGTCGAGGTCGTCGCCGGTGACCTCACCCGCTCCGGCACGCTGAGCCCGGCGTTCGACGGTGTCCGGGCAGCTCACCTGATCACCTTCGGCGGCGACTACCAGCCGTTGCGCAACGGGCAGGAGATCGTGGATCTCCTCGGGAAAGCCGGGGTCGGCAAGGTGACGCTGCTGAGCGGTTGGCACGAGGGCACCCTGGAGCCCGCCGTCAGAGCCGGCACCCTGCAGTGGACCTTCCTCCAACCCGTGCAGTTCATGGCCAACTTCATCGCCGACTGGGGTGAGCCGCTGCGCACCACCGGGGTTGTGCGTGAGCCATACGGTGACCGCAAGAGCCCGCCCATCCACGAGGCCGACATCGGCGCCGTGGCCGCGACGGTCCTTATCCAGGCCGGCCACGCCGGCCAGGCCTACCACCTCACCGGGCCCGAAGTCCTGACGCCCCGCCAGATGATCCGCCACTTGGCCGAGGCCACCGGCCGTGACCTGCGCTTCGAGGAGCTCACCCCTGATCAGACGCGACAGGAGTGGGGCACGGAGGGCAAACGTCCGGACCTGTCCCTCTTCGGCGCCTTCGCCCAGACGCCCGGCGTCACTGATGGGGACCTGGTGGAGATCCTGCTCCAGATGTACGGAACGCCGAACGAGTACGGCACCACGTTGACCGGCAACGTGGAGAAGCTCACCGGCCGCGCGCCGCGCACGTTCGCGCAATGGGCGGCGGAGAACGCCCACCATTTCCAGCCGCGGGGGGCCGCATGACCGGCCGCCCGTTCCGGTTCGGCGTGGCTCTGCAGGCGGCCGGCGCCTACGCGCTGGACGCCATGGCTCCGGTCATCGAGCTGGGCGCGAGCTGCACCACTGACCCCGGCTTGGGCGTGGCGTCACTCGCCGCAGAGAAACGGGTCCAGGAGGTTGGAGAAGGCGCAGTGTGACTAGAGCAGCATTTACGTCCGCCGTGCCATGGCATTACCCGGAACGGGTAATTAAATATTCGCGGGGATAGTGGTGGTGGCGTTGGCCTTTCTGCCATTCGGGTAGCCGGATCGAAAAGCCGGAAGATTACGCAACGCATAATCAGCGACTTCCTTGAGTCAGGATGAACTAGGTTCGTGGTGCTATGGAGGCGATGGCGCGATCACGTGCGGGGAATCTGCCGCTTGAGCTCACCAGCTTCGTCGGTCGCAGGCACGAGATAGCCGACGGCAAGCACCTGCTCGCGGCCGGCCGGATGCTGACGCTCACCGGTGTCGGCGGGGTGGGCAAGACGCGGCTGGCGCGCCGGATCGGCGCGGAGATGTCACGGGAGTTCCGTGACGGGATCTGGCTGGTCGACCTGGCTCCGCTGATGGCGGGAGACCTGCTCGCGGAAACGGTCGCCGGTGCCGTCGGATGCCCTCAGCCGGATATGGCCTCTCTTGCCGAATACCTGCATGACAAGCGGTCGCTGCTGGTGCTGGACAATTGCGAGCATCTGCTCTGGCAGTGCGCCGCCTTGGCCGGCGATCTGCTGGTCATGGCCCCTGAGCTGAGCATTCTGGCCACCAGCCGGGAGGCGCTGCACATCGCAGGGGAGCGGATCCTTGAGGTCCCGCCGTTGATCGTGCCGGGGGCGGCCGAGACGTCGGTGGATGACGCCCTGCAGAACGAGGCGGTGAGGCTGTTCGAGGATCGCGCCGCGTCCGTCGTGCACGATTTCCGGGTCAACGAGGCCAACAGCGTGACGGTGGCGCGGCTGTGCCGGCGATTGGAGGGCATCCCGCTGGCCATCGAGCTCGCCGCGGTACGCGTGCAGGTCCTGTCCGTGGAGCAGATCCTCGAGCGTCTCGACAACCGGTTCCGTTTGCTGACGACCGGGCCCACTACCGCGCCACCGCGGCAGAAGACGTTGCGGGCGCTGCTGGACTGGAGTTACGACCTGTGCGCCGAGGACGAGCGGGCGCTGTGGGAGCGGATGTCGGTTTTCTCGGGCAGTTGCTGCCTGGAAGCCATCGAGCACGTGTGCTCGGGGCACGGGATCGCGCGGGACGTCGTGCTGGACGTGCTCGCGCGGCTGGTGGACAAGTCGATCGTGCAGCGCCGCGGGCGGGGCCCTGCCGTACGTTTCGGCATGCTCGACACATTGCGCCAGTACGGATGGGAGCGGCTCGTCGCCTCCGGTCAGGAAAAGTCCCTTCGCCTGCGGCACCGCGACTGGTGCCGCGACCTGGCGGCCCAATCTGAGGCCGAGTGGTTCGGCGAGCATCAGATGGAGTGGCTGGCGCGCCTCACCGACGAGCAGGGGAACGTGCGCGCCGCGCTGGAGTTCTGCCTGAGCGAGCCTGGGGAGGCGTGGGCCGCGCTCGAGATCGCCGGCGCGATGTGGAGCCATCGGCTTTCGTGGAGCTCTCCGAGCGAAGGGCACCACTGGCTGGAGCGGGCGCTGGCGCAGGAGCCCGACGCCGGCGCCCTGCGGGCCAAGGCCTTGTGGGTCGACGCATGGCTCGTGCTGCTTCGCGGAGAACCGCAGGCCGCCAAGCCGTTGCTGGAAGAGTGCCGGGAGCTGGCGGAGCGGCTGGGTGATGAGGCCCAGCTCGCCGGCGCGGTCCACATCACGGGGTTCGCCACGTTGCTGACCGGCGATTTCACCCGAGCCTTCGAGCTCCTGCAAGAGGCCCTGGTCCGTCGCCGTGCCCTGGGCGACCGCGGCAACGCCTGGGTGGCGCTTCTCCAGCTGGCCATGACCGCCGTCCTCATGGGCGAGCCGCGTTCCGCGAAGCTCTGCGAGGAAGTCCTGGAGACGGCCGAGCAGGCGAACGCCGCATGGTCGGTCTCGTACGCGCTGTGGGTCGCGGCTCTGGACCGATGGCGGCAGGGCGCACTCCGGCAGGCCGTGAGCATGATGCGGGACGCCGTCCGGCTGAAGCTGCGCTGCAACGACCATCTGGGCCTCGCCCAGTGCCTCGAGGGGCTGGCCTGGATCCTGGCCGACGAGGAGCAGTACGAACAGGCCGGTCAGATGCTGGGCGCCGCTCACATGGTCTGGCGGTCGATCGGAACGTCTCTGCCCGGGCTCCGGCATCTGGCGGGTCTCCACGACCGGTGCGAGTCCACGGTCCGGCATCACCTCAAAGAAGGGACGTTCAAGGCGGCCTTCAACCGGGGCTCGGAGTTCACTCTCGACCAGGCCGCCGCCTATGCGCTGGACGAGAAGCTCGCACGGCCCGCGGAAGGCGTCCAGCCCGAATCCGACGTCACATCCATCCTCACCCGCAGAGAACGGGAGATCGCCGAACTCGTCGCCCGAGGTCTGAGCAACAAGCAGATCGCGGATTCCCTGGTCATCTCCCAACGCACCGCGGAGTGCCATGTGGAGAACATCCTGCGCAAGCTGAACTTCACGTCCAGATCGCAGATAGCCAAGACGTGGGCCTCACGCCAGGCCGGTTGAGGACGTCGAGAAATGACCACGCCGGGATCGGCGGCCATCCCCGACCCGCTCATCCGGATCCGGGGGCTCCACAAGCAGTTCGGCGGCATCCGCGCGCTCGAAGGCGTGGATCTCGAACTGCGCCGCGGCGACATCCTCGCCCTGCTCGGCGCGAACGGCGCCGGCAAGTCGACGCTGATCAAGATCCTGGCCGGAATCCATCAGGCCGATGGGGGAGAGGTGGTCGTGGCCGGCCACCCGCTGGGCAGCCGGGCCGCCACCGCCGGCATGGCGTTCATCCATCAGGATCTCGGCCTCGTGGAGTGGATGACCGTCGCGGAGAACATCGCCCTCGGCACGGGGTACGCCCGGCGCGGCGGCCTCATCTCCTGGCGCGCGATAGATGACCGCTGTGCGGAGGCCCTCCAGATCGTCGCCTGTCACCTCGACCCGGCCGAGCGGATCGCTCCCCTGACACGCGCGGAGCGGTCGCTCGTGGCCATCGCCCGCGCGCTGGCCACGGAAGCGAAGATCGTCGTGCTGGACGAGCCGACCGCCTCCCTGCCCGACGCGGAACGCGGCCGGCTCTTCGACGTCCTGCGTGCGCTCCGCCAGCGCGGTCACGGAATCCTGTATGTCACGCATCGGCTCGACGAGGTCTACCAGATCGCCGACAGGGTCGCCGTCCTGCGCGACGGGCGCCTCGTCAGCCAGGGCCCCCTCGCAGGCCGCGATCCGGCCGCTCTCGTACGCGACATCGTCGGACGGGACAGCAAGCGCCACCGGCGCCACGCCCGCAGGCCACGAGAGGTCCTCCTCCGCCTGGACGACGTGCGCACCAGCCAGGCGGGCCCGGTCGAGTTCGCCCTTCGAGCCGGAGAGCTGCTCGGCCTCGTCGGGCTCACGGGCGCCGGGCACTGGGAGATCGGGCGCGTGCTGGCCGGCGCACGCCCCATGCTGTCGGGCCACGTGCTGCTCGCGGGCCGCGCGTACCGGCCGGCCTCGGTCTCAGCCGCCGTCGACGCGGGTGTCGGCCTCGTGACCAGCAACCGGCAGGAGGAAGGAGCCGCGGGGAACCTGAGCGTACGGGAGAACCTCCTGGCCAACCCCGGGATGCGCGGCCGAGCGCCGCTGAGCCTGCTGAGCCCGCGTCGCGAGCGCGCGGAGACGGCCGGGCTCATGACGCGCCTGCACGTTCGCCCCGCCGACACGGAAGCGCCCTTCGACGATCTGTCAGGCGGGAACCAGCAGAAGGTGTTGATCGGGCGGTGGCTCAAGGGCCGCCCCCGTCTCCTGATCCTCGAGGAGCCCACGGCCGGCGTGGACGTCGGCGCCAAGTCCGAGATCTACCGGCTGCTCGACGAGGCCCTGGCGACCGGGATGGCGGCGATCCTGGTCTCGGCCGACTTCGAGGAAGTCGTGAACACGTGTGACCGTGCCCTCGTGTTCGCGCGAGGAGCGGTGACCGCCGAGCTGAGCGGTGACGCCCTCACCGTCGCCGCCCTCGCCCGCGCGGCCACGACCTACGGGGACGGTCCGTTGCTGATCAACGACCCCACACCCCGGCGGCGGCTCTCCGCCGGCCAGCTGATCGGCGGCTACGGCTTGCTCGCGCTGGCCGTCATCCTGTTCGCCGTGTTCGCGATCGTGCTGCCGGACACGTTTCCCACCATGGCCAACCTGACGGCCATCGTCTCCGCCTACTCGATCATCGCGATCCTGGCGCTGGGCGCGACGATCCCCATCGTCACGGGACACTTCGACCTGTCCATCGGGTATGGCCTGGGCCTGGGGCATGTCATGACGCTGCTCCTCGTCGTCAACGCCGGGTGGCCGTGGCCCCAGGCCTGCCTGGTCGTGCTCGCCGGCGGAGCCGCGGTGGGCATGGTCAACGGCTTGCTCGTGGAGTTCGTCCGCATCGACTCGTTCGTCGCGACTCTCGGCACCGGCAGCATCCTGTACGCCGTCACGGGCTGGGTGACCCATGGCGCCCGGATCTTCCCCGGTCCCCACGGCCTGCCGGCGGGCCTGACCGGCCTCTACGACTCCACGTTCCTCAACCTGCCCACACCCGCCTTCTACGTCCTGGCCCTGGCCGCCGTGCTGTGGCTCATGTTGGAGCGGCTCGCCGTGGGCCGCTACCTCTACGTCATCGGCTCGAACCCGCGAGCGGCCGAACTGGTCGGGATCCCGATCCGCCGGTACGTCATCCTCGCCTTCGCGATCTCGGGCCTGGTGACCGGCTTCGCCGGGATCCTGTTCGCCGCCCAGCAGGAGATAGGCAACCCGAGCGTCGGGCTGGACTATCTGCTGCCGGCGTTCGTCGCCGCCCTGCTCGGCTCCACCACGATCAAACCCGGGCGGCCCAACCCCTGGGGCACCGTCATCGCCGTCGCGGTCCTGGCCATCGGGCTGTCCGGCATCAGCCAGTTGGGAGCGGAGTTCTGGGTGACACCGCTGTTCAACGGCATCACCCTGCTGATCGCGGTCGGGCTGGCCGGCTACTCCGCGCGGCGCCGGAGAAGCCAGGCATGAACCTCATCCCGGGTGCGCTGGCGCTGGCGCTGGCCGCCGTGGTCGCGGGCGGCTGCTCGCGCGGCTCAGAGCAGGCCGCTCCCGGCCGGACCGCCTTGACGAGCCCGTGCCCCGCTGTGGTGCACACCGCCACGCGGGCGGTCGCGCGGGCCGAGGCGATGAACGTTCCCTGGGACGGTCCCACGAGCGGGCCGCGAGCCGTACCCGGCAAGAGCATCGTCTTCGTCGCGTCGACCATGACCAACCCCGGCGTGGCCGGCACCGCCGACGGGGTGCGGGATGCCGCCCGGTTCGTACGGTGGAGCTTCCGTGTGATCGACGGCCAGGGCACCCCCGCCGGGATACGCGCGGCCCTGGGCGAGGCGGTCGCCCTTCGGCCATCGGGGATCGTCATCGGCGGGTTCGACCCGAATTCCGTGGCTCAGCAGGTCAAACAGGCCAACGACGCCGGCATCCCGCTCGTGGGATGGCACGCGACCAACTCACCGGGCCCCAGCGCGCATCCCAAGCTCTTCACCAATGTCACGACCCGGGTGGAGGACGTCGCGAGGATCAGCGCGTACTGGATCATCGCCAGGTCGAACGGCGATGCCGGCGTCGTGATCTTCACCGACTCCTCGATCCCGTTCGCGGAGAACAAGTCCCAGCTCATCAAGGAGACCCTGCTGAGCTGCTCCGGCGTCAAGCTCCTCTCCTATGAGAACATCCCGCTCCCCGACGCGGGCAGCCGCATGCCACAGACGATCTCCTCACTGCTGGCGCGGTTCGGCGACCGCTGGACGCACTCAGTGGCCATCAACGACGTCTACCTGGCCGACGCCGATCCGGCGCTGCGCGCCGCCGGAAGGCCGGGCGGCGGGCCTCCCTACTCGGTCGGCGCCGGCGACGGCGATCCATCCGCCTTCGAGCGCATCCGTGACCGGCGGTTCCAGCAGGCGACCGTCCCGGAGCCGTTGAACGCGCAGGGCAGCCAGATCGTCGACGAGCTGAACCGCGCGTTCGCCGGTCACCCGCCGAGCGGCTACGTGCCGCCGGTGCACCTGACCACGGCGGAGAACGTGAACGGCGCCACGTCGTGGGATCCGCGCGGCTACCGCGATGCCTACCAGCGGATCTGGCGGGGGTAGAGGGCCGTCGGTCAGTAGCTGGGCGGAGTGGCGGCGATCAGGAAAGCGGCCGGTTCCTCGCCCGGGTTCAGGTAGCGGTGCGGGAGCGACGAGTCGAAGTAGCAGCTGTCGCCCGCCTCCAGCAGGTGCTCCACCCCGGACACCTCCACGACGAGACGCCCCCGCAGCACCAGCACGCACTCCTCGGACGGGTGCGACCACGGCTCGGCGGCCGACGACCCGCCGGGCATCAGGTGCCCTTCCAGCACCTCCAGCCGCCCGTGCCCGGGCGACACGCGGGTGTAGGTGATGCCGCCGGCCGGGGACTTCACCAGCATCCGCGCGTCCCGCCGGATCACGGCCACCGCGGCTGCGTCGGGCTCCTGGAACAGGCTGAACAGCGGCAGGTCCAGCACCTTCGCGATCTTCCTGAGCGTCTCCAGGCTGGGATCGGCCAGGTCGCGCTCGACCTGGCTGATCAGCCCGCTCGACACGCCCGCCGCCGCGGCGAGCTGGGTGAGAGTCAGCCCACGCTCGGTGCGGAGCTTGCGGATCCTGGCGCCAATCACGCGCCGATCCTATCCTTGGCTGGCGTCAATGCCGTTAAAGATGTATTGACCTGGTTAAAACCGGCCGATAAGGTGCCCGAAATGTCGCACATGCTGAACGCCACCCAGTTCCGGGCCGAGTTTCCCTCTCTGTCCGACTCCGTGCACCTGGCGAGCTGCAGCCAGGGTGCCCTGTCGTCGCGGCTCGCGTACGCGCTGCAGGAGATCGGCCACTCGCTGCGGGACAGGGGCGCCCCCTGGGAGCTGTGGATGGCGGAGGTCGGCCGGGCCAGGGAGCGGTTCGCCAGGCTCATCGGCGCCGAGCCGGATGAGGTGGCCGTGCTGTCGTGCGCCTCGGAGGCCGCCTTCCAGGCCGCCTCCTCTCTCGACTGGTCGCGGCGCCCCGGCATCGTCACCAACGACCTGGAGTTCCCGTCGATCGCGCACGTGTGGCTGGCCCAGGGCAAGCGCGGCGCCAAGGTCAGGGTGGCCGCCGACACCGGCGAGAACGTCACGGCTGAGGCCTACGAGCAGGTCATCGACGAGACCGTCAACCTCGTGTCCGTCCCGCTGCACACCTACCGCAACGGCGCCCGCCTCCCGGTCGAGGACGTCGTACGGCTGGCGCACGAGCAGGGCGCGCGCGTGTTCGTGGACGCCTATCAGGGCACCGGCGTCACCCCGATCGACGTGAAGCGGCTCGGCTGCGACTACCTGGCGTCCGGGGCGCTCAAATACCTGCTCGGCCTGCCCGGCATCGCCTTCCTCTACGTCCGCGGCGGCATGGAGCAGCAGCGCGAGCCCGAGCTCACCGGCTGGTTCGGCCGCACCGATCCGTTCGCGTTCGATCCCCGGCTGCTCGACTTCCCCGGCGACGCCCGGCGATTCGAGACCGGCACGCCGCCCATCCCGTCCGCGTACGCGGCCAACGCCGGGTTCGACCTCATCGAACGGGTGGACCTGCACGCCGTACAGGAGCATGTGTCCGCCCTGGTCGAGGAGTTGGCGGAGCGGCTTGCGGCGGCCGGCGTGCGGGTGGCGAGCCCGGCCGGGGCGCGCGGCCCGCAGGTGGCCATCGCCGACGACGACCCCAATGAACTGGCCGCCCGGCTGGCCGAGCGCCGCATCTGGACCGCGCCGCGGGGTGACCTGCTGCGGCTGTCCTTCCACTACTACAACGACCGGTCCGACGTGGACGCGGCCGTCGAAGCCATCAGCGCCTGCCGCAGGGGCTGATCACCCCCTTGAGAGGTCTCCAGTGGACAACGAATCCGGCCTGCAACGCAGGCTGACCGGGCGCCAGCTCACCATGATCGGCCTGGGCGGCGCGATCGGCACGGGACTGTTCCTCGGCTCCAGCCTGGCGATCTCCCAGGCCGGCCCGGCGACCATCGTCGCCTACGTCATCTGCGCGGGCGTCGCCCTGGTGATCGGCTGGTCGCTGGCCGAGATGGTCGTCGTCCATCCCGAGGCGGGCGCGTTCGGGGTCATCGCACACCGGTACCTGGGCCCGTGGGCGGGATTCGTGGTCCGCTGGACGTACTGGACGATCCAGGTCATCGCCATCGGCGGCGAGGTCATCGCGGCCGGGATCTACGTCCAGTTCTGGTGGCCGTCACTGCCGCTGTGGCTGCCTGTCACGGTCTTCTCGGCCGTCGTGCTGGCCATGAACGCCGCCGCGGTCAAGCTGTTCGGCGAGGTCGAGTACTGGTTCGCGATGATCAAGGTCGTGGCCATCATCGTGTTCATCCTGCTCGGCGTGGTCCTCATCACCGTCGGCCTGCCCGGCGCCGACGCCACCGGCGTCTCGAACCTCACCGCCCACGACGGCTTCCTGCCCAACGGCATGAGCGGGCTGTTCCTGGCCATGGTGTTCGTGCTGTTCAGCTACATCGGCACCGAGGTCGTCTCGGTCACCGCCGCCGAGTCGGAGAATCCGGCGCGCGACATCCCGCGCGCCGCCCGCCGCATGATCACCCGGCTGGCGCTTTTCTACGTGCTCGCCATCGCGATCGTGCTCACCGTGGTGCCGTGGACCACCACCGCCCAGGGCGGCTCGGTGACCGAGAGCCCGTTCGTCCGCGTGTTCTCGGCGGCCGGCATCCCGGCCGCGGCGACCATCATGAACTTCGTCGTGCTGACCGCCGCCCTGTCCAGCGCCAACACGAACCTCTACCTGACCACCAGGATGATGCACTCGCTCGCCGCCAACAGGTACGCCCCCGCCTGGACCGGGAGGCTCAGCGCCACCGGCGTGCCGCGCAACGCGCTCGCGCTGTCGGCGCTCGGCCTGGCGCTCGCCGCCGTCGTCTCGGCGGCCAGCGAGAGCGGGGCGTACCTGGCGCTGTTCGGCGTGTCGGTGTTCGGCGCGCTGGTGGTGTGGCTGCTGATCCTGGTGACGCACTACGCCTTCCGGCGCACCCGTGCCGCCCAGGGGCTGCCGCCGTCACCGGTCCGTCTCTGGGGCGCGCCCGTCACGTCCGTGGTGGTGATGCTCTTCCTCGCCGCGGTGCTCGTCTCGACGCTGTTCATCGAGCCGCTGCGGCCGGCGTGGTGGGCGGGCGTCCCGTTCTTCGTGATCCTCAGCGTCGCCTACGTCGTCACCTCCCGCCGCGCCAAGTCGACGGTCTAGTCTCCGGTACGGCCTACCGCATCCAGCCGAGGAGACGAACATGCCCGCCGCAGGCAAAACGATCAGCGACAAGGCCCTCTGCTACATCGTCCGGGACGGGCGCCTGCTGGTCTTCCGGCACGTGGACCACAGCTTCGAGGAGGTCGGCCTCCAGGTGCCCGCCGGCACCGTCAAGCCGGGGGAGGACCCGGAGGCAGCCGCCCCTCCGGGAGGCACGGGAGGAGACCGGGCTCCAGGAGCTGACCGTCGTCAGGAAGCTCGGCACGGTCGAGTACGACATCACCCCGTACCGAGCCGAGATCCAGCGCCGTCACGTCTTCCAGCTTGAGCTGCACCAGGAGACCCCCGAACGCTGGATGAGCAGGGAGGACAACGACGGGGAAGGGGAGCCGATCCGCTTCGAGTGCTTCTGGATCCCGCTGGAGCACGGCCACGTGCTGCAGTCAGGCCAGGGAGCCCTCCTCTCGTGCCTCGTCGAGTGCTGAGCCCGCCCCGGGGCTTGCCAGTGGGGCATGCCGTTGGCGAACCGCACGTAGACGACGCGCCGGCCAGATCACTCCTGAACGGCGCGTCGTCATGCGGAGTGCGTAGAGACCGGTGTCTATTGAAGTGCCCTCAGACTAGGTGTGAGCCGTCGGGTCGGCAAGGGGAGGCGACGCATTCCATCGCCCACGGCAATCCCAGAGGCGGCATATTCAGCCGGTGAACAGGAAAAATGTGCCTGGATGGACGTGTTGGGAGCCGTCCGACCATGTAACGCCTAGGTAACGGCTTCTTGTCGCTTACCTAACTCCAGCCTAATCTCGGGGGACAACGTTTTCTATCGCCCTCCGTCCGAAGGCATCACCCCCCGTGTCAGGAGATCAATCCGCCATGCGCACACGGCGCCGTTCAGCCGGCCTGCTCGCCGCGACCCTGCTGCTGCCCTTCCTCGCCGTGACGCCCGCGGCGGCCGTCGCGACCGCCCCCTTGCCCGCCGGATACGTGGACGTGGTCACGTTCGGCGACGCCGAGTCCGAGAACACGCACGCGCTGCAGGCGGCGTCCACCGCGGCGGTGGACGGGGCGCTGGGGGAGCCCGCCAGGGTCGCCAAGCCGACCGCCCCGCCGAGCGTCAAGGGAGGCGAGCTGCGGTTCAGGGTGGCGGTCGACCCGGTCGCGCAGAACTACTTCACGCTGAAGTTCTGGGGGAGCGACGTCTCGCCCTACAAGACGATCGCGTACATCAACGGCGAGCAGATCGGCTACCGCCGCTCGGGCGACTATGAAGCGATCAACCTCGGATCGAGCAAGCCGCTGCCCGGCCGGTTCTACTACAACACGATCATGCTGCCGCTCGAGCACACGCAAGGCCGGCGGATGGTCGAGATGACCGTCAGGACCTATGACGCCGGGTTCAGCCAGCCCGTGACCGCCGACTCCCGCGGCTATTACCGGGCCTACACGCACACCACCGCGTACCTGGACGTCTCCGGCGAGAACCAGGGGGCGGTCACCCCGGACACCACGCCCGCGCCCGGGCCGGGTGACGCCGAGAAGCAGGCGATGGTCGACCGCTACCGGCAGAGCCAGATCGACCTGTTCAACCAGTACAGCGCGCAGCTCGACGCCTCGCCGACGGCGAAGCTGTCGATCGTCCGCTACCAGGACGACCTGCGCTTCTACGCTTCGGCGCTGCTGGAGCCGTGGGCGCCGGCGAACACGCCCGAGCTGAAGAAGGCGGCGCTGCGGCGCCTGTTCAAGGCCATCGACAACCACGTCAAGGACTACTACGCCGACACCCGGCTGCTGCTGAGGGGCGGCCACCAGGGCGACTGGGGCGGCTACTACGGGGCGCTGGGCGAGGCGCTGTACATCGTGGAGAACCTGATCCCCGAGGTGTACGGCACGGAGGAGTTCGAGGCGTTCCTGGACGAGCCCTTCGTCACCGGCACGCAGGACGGGCCGGCCTCGCTCAAGGGCGTGGACTGGGAGGGCGGGGAGCTGTCCCGGCGAGAGGCGTACGAGCGGGTGCTGAAGGCGAACTTCGACTTCGCCCGAGCGCGTCTGTCCTACATCTACAACCAGGTGATGTACACCTACGAGGGCGCATGGGAGGCGCACGAGGGCCTGCGGGTGATCGGCTCGCGTTTCTACGAGGGCAAGGCCAGGAGCCACCGGATCCTGCTGGAGTCGCTCGGCGTCCAGCCCTTCCTCGGTGAAGAGGTGCTGGTGGGGCGCGACGGCAAGGACCTTGACCTCTACCACTCGCTCTTCTACCACGACACCACCGCCCGTTTCACCGACGACTTCACGCAGATCGTCGGCAAGGGCCTGGCCAGGAGCAAGCTTGACGCCGACGGCGAGGTGGTGCGCCGCCTGCCGTACGGCGAGCACTACACCGGCATGACCAAAGCCGGGCTGACCAGGGAGAACACGTTCGTCGCCAACTACGGCGAGGCCACCAACTACCTGCCGGAGTACTTCTTCCGCACCTGGGGGCACAAGGGCGACGAGCAGCTCAACGACGAGATACTCAAGCTGGCGCTGAAGAACCTGCACGCCCGCGGCTTCACCCGCTACACCGGCACGGACGTCAACGGCAAGCGGGTGTCCCTGGCGGAGATGGTCGCCGACGAGCGCAACGCGAGCTACCCGGGCTGGCCCGCCTACGGCCTGCGCAACAGCGAGGGCCGCACGATGGAGTACGTCACGCTGGACAAGCACATGTCCGAGCACGCCGAGCGCTACTCGGGCGCGGAGTGGGAGCCGTACCGGCGCTACGCGAACGAGGCGGCCGGGTTCCTCCAGCAGCAGCTCGCCGACAACCAGTACTTCAACACGTTCTCCTCCGTGGAAAGCAAGCGGAAGTGCGACATGTGGCTGCCCGAGACCTACGCCTACCTGCGCGCCCGGACGGCGGCCGGGGCCGTGCTCCCGCAGACGGACTTCGCCGCCTACACGCCCGGGGAGATCGCCGCGCTGGGCGTCGATCCGGCCGGGTACGAGCGGTTCGCGTTCGCGGACGTGGACAACATGTTCGTCTCCGTCCGCGACGGCGACACCCGGATCTTCGGCTCGCTGTTCGAACGGCAGCGCGGCGTCGCCGGGAACGGGCGGCTGCACGTGCTGGCCGAGGACCATCACACCATCGTGCAGATCGCCACGGACACCCAGTTCGCCTACCGCGACTACAACGTGCGGATGGACAACATCGACGTCGACTTCATGGAGGACCAGCAGACAGGCGACGGCGGCCTGCCGCAGGCCCTGGCCGGTGAGATCCTGCCCGCCGCCCACCAGCCGGGCGTCGGCACCGTGCGGCGGGAGAACTACGAGTTCGACACGCCCTACTCCGGATACGCGGACTTCCTGACCGCCCGCTACGGCGACTACGTGTTCGCGTTCAACACCACCCGGGATGACTACGGCAACAAGCGGTCGTTCTCCCTGGACGTTCCCGGCGACGCGGTGGACCTGGTCTCGGGCAGGCAGGTGCGCAAGGGCGCGGTGAGCGTGCCGCCCGAGACCGCGATGGTGCTGAAGCTGGACGGCGTCGTGGCCGAGCGGCCCAGGCCGCACCACGTGGACTTCGTGCAGGCGCTGCGCGACCGCGACGGCGTCACCCTCACCTGGAAGCCGGCCGCCGGCGCCGAGTCCTACACGATCAGGCGCGACGGCAAGGTGATCGC